>CALFNC010000205.1 GCA_937902605.1 uncultured Acidobacteriota bacterium
TCAGACGTGTGCTCTTCCGATCTACCCTGATAGGTCTCCGGCGAGAGGATGTCGCCGCGGAGGAAGAAAAGGCTCCGCGCGAACGCCGCCCACGCCGCGTCGTCGAACGTCCCGGCGGGCGCGAACTCCCGCACCGCCGCCGCCATGTCGTCGCGCCAGCTCTCGTCCGTCCCGCCCGACCGCGCCAGGCCGACGATCGCGCTCGACACCGGCAGCTGGCCGTCCTTCGCCAGCTGGTAGAGCGCCGGAACGAGCTTGCGCTTCGAGAGGTCCCCCGCGCCGCCCAGGATCACGATCGTGCAGGGGTCGGTGGGACGGGCGCTCACGGTCGTCTGATCCTTACCTAGAAGGTCTCGGCGCTCCCCACCGCCGGGATCCAGCCGCCCGGCGGACGCCGGAGCAGCTCCTCGCGCACGGCGCGGGCGATCGCCTTCGGGTCGAGGCCGGCCCTCTGATACAGCTCCTTCGACGGGCCCGACGACGCGTAGCCGGTCACCCCGAGCTTGCGGATCCGGACCACGAGGCCCAGGTCGTTCATCCGCGCCTGGAGCAGCGTGCCGAGGCCGGTGCGCGGCGTGTGGTCCTCCACGGAGACGATCCGCCCGTGGCGGGCCATGTTGACGAGGCTCCCCTCGCCGAGGTCACTCCACGCGGTCACCGCGAAGAGGTCGACTCGCGTCCCTTCCGCCTCGAGCTGCTTCCACGCCTCGAGGGCGTTTCCGAGCATGTTCCCCGCCGCCACGATCGAGAGCTTCTCTCCCGTCCGGACCTCGTCGGCGCGGCGCGGGTCGAAGTGGTAGTCGCCAGCGAAGAACGGGCTCCCGTCCTCGCGCGTGATGACCGGGCACTTCGACCGGCCCATCACGAGGGCCTGGTTGCCCCTCGTCCCAGCCATCCAGCGGACGATCCGGTCGGTCTGGTTCGGGTCCGCCGGGGTGTAGACCCGCCACCCGAAGGTCGAGTTGAGGAGGCCGAAGTAGTCGATCGAGTGGTGCGTCTTGCCGTCTTCGCCCACGTCGATCCCGGCGTGGGTGACGCAGAGCTTCACGTTCGTCCCGTTGATGTCGTTCAACCGCTGCTGGTTGTAGCTCTCGGCCACGCCAAACATGGCGAACTCGCCCCACCAGGCCGACACGCCCGAGAGCGAGAGGGCCCCCGTGAAGACGGCCGCGTGGTGCTCGGCGATGCCGCATTGATGGAAGGAGCCGGGATGCTTGCCGAGGAAGAGGTCGGTCTTCGTCGAGACCGAGAGGTCGCAGTCGACGACCACCATCGGGACCTTCCCGGCCGCCGCGTCGCCGAGGTCGGTCAGGGCCGTCCCAAAGGCCGACCGGTTGTCGGTCGCCTTGTCGGGAGCGTACGTGCGCGGCGTCCCGGCGTTCGGGAGAAGGACCGCCTCGTCGGGCCGGTGCGGGAGGACCGCCTTCCAGTCGGGAGCCGGCTTCTTCCGCTCGGCCACCCAGCCGTCGAGGTCGTCGGGCAGGCCGAGGATCGCGAGCGCCTCCTTGCACTTGTCGACCGTGAGGGGCGCCCCGTGCCATTTGTACCCTCCTGCCTCCATGAACGGGATCCCCTTCGACATCACGGTGTGGCAGGCGATCAGCGCCGGACGAGGCGATGCGAGCGCCGCGCGCACGGCGTGGAAAACGGCGCGGTGGTCGTGCCCGTCGACCTCCAGGACCTCCCAGCCGTCCGCTCGCCAGTCCGCGAGGATGTCCTGCGGCATGATCGTCAGGTTATCGCCGGAGAGCTGGACCCGATTCCAGTCGAGGAGGGCTACGAGGTTCGTCAGTCCCTCGCGCGCGGCGAAGCGGCGCGCCTCGGAGATCTGCCCCTTCTGCTGCTCGCCGTCGCCCATCGTGCAGAAGATGCGGCTCCCGTCGCCCCGAAGGCGGGCCGCCAGCGCGAACCCAGCGGCCACGGAGAGTCCCTGCCCGAGGTTGCCGGTTCCCCACTCGATCCCCGGGACGTCCCGCTCGACGTGCCCCTCGAACGGCGACCCGGCGCGACGGAACCCGAGGAGCGGGAGAGAGACGTCGAACCACCCGAGGCGGGCCAGGATCGCATAGGCGGCCGGCGACGTGTGGCCATGGCTCACCACGACCCGGTCGCGGTCCGGCCGGAACGGCTCCGACGGATCGAACCGTCCGCAGCCCCAGAGGACCAGCTCGAAGTCGACGCTGGAGATGGAGCCCCCGGGATGTCCCGACGCGGCGAGCGTGGTCATCTTGAGGATGTCTCCACGCGTCTCCCTCGCGAGCCGGGCGAAGGTGAAGAGCTGGGCTTCGGTCAGGTACGGGGCCGCGAAATCGCCAACGATCACGTCTTCATCCTTCGGAAATGGCTATCTTCTGGGTCCGGGTGGAGTCCTGGAGGACCTCCATCCGGCGCTTCTCGATGGTTCCGAGGAGGTCGTCGTACGACTTCGCGAATGCCGCGACGCCGTCAACTTGCAGCTGCTCGCCCACTGCCTCGACGTCGATCCCCTCCTCCGCCAGCGCGTCGAGCGTCCTCCTCGCGTCGTCGACCCCTTCCAGCACCGTGTCCCCGAGGCACTGGCCGTGGTCGAGGAGGGCCTCGAGGGTCTTCTCGGGGGTCGTGTTCACCGTCGAGGGGCCGACCAGGTTCTCGACGTAGAGGAGGTCCGAGTAGGCCGGGTTCTTCGTCCCCGTCGAGGCCCAGAGCGGACGCTGGACGCGGGCACCCTTCGCCGCGAGCGGGCGGAAGTCGTCGCCGAAGATGGAGAGGAAATCCTGGTAGACCGCTTTGCAGTTGGCGAGCCCCGCCTTTCCGCGAAGGCCTTCGAGGTGCGCCTTGCGGGCACCAGTCACCGTCTGGGCCTTGGCGTCGAGAAGGCGGTCGGCCAGCGTGTCGACGCGTGACACAAAGAACGACGCGACCGAGTGGACCTTCGACAGGCTCCTACCGTCGGCGACGAGGCGCGTGATCCCCTCGAGGTAGGCGTTCGCCACGTCGCGATAGTGTTTCCGATTGAACATCAGCGTGACGTTCACCGAGATCTCCTCGCCGATCAGGGTCTTGATCGCCTCGCATCCGGCGCGCGTCGCCGGCACCTTGATGAAGACATTCGGGCGCCCCAGCAAGCCCACCAGGCGCCGGGCCTCGGCGACGGTGCCAGCGGCGTCGTGCGCGAGCGACGGGAGGACCTCGAGGGAGATCCAGCCGTCGACGGGGTTCGCTAAGAAGAGTCCCCGGAAGAGGTCGGCTCCTTCGGCGATGTCCTTCCGCGTCAGCTCGTCGTAGATCGCGAACGCGTCCTTGCCGTCGTCGGCGAGGCGGGTGAGGCGCTGGTCGTAGTCCCCGTCGTTCTTCTCGATCGCCTGGCCGAAGATGGTCGGGTTGGATGTGACGCCGTAGACGGTCCCCGACGTGATGAGGCCGTCGAGGCGCCCCGAGTGGATCATCTTGGCCGAGATCGAGTCGAGCCAGATTGCCTGGCCATGGGAATGAAGTTCAACGGGAACGGACATCGGACGCCTCCTGAGACCCCGGTTCAGTCCTCTCGAATCCTACAACGCTCCCGGCGGCACCCTCATGCCGTGCCGCGGCCGTAGAACGGGACCGGGACGCCGAGCTCCTCGAGGCGCACGATGACCGCTTCGCGAAGCCGGTCGAGGCCGTCGCCGGTAACTGCCGAGATGAGAATACCGTCCGGGTCGAGCGCGGCAGGGTGGGGCCGGTCGACCTTGTTGTAGACGAGGAGGATCCGGTCCTGCTCCACGCCCATCTCGGCGAGGACCTGCTCCGCGACCCGCCGCTGGGAATCGGCCTGCAGAGATGAGGCATCGACCACATGGACGACGAGGTCGGCCTCCTCGACCTCCTTCAGCGTCGACCGGAAGGACGCGACGAGCGAATGGGGGAGCTTCCGGAGGAACCCGACGGTGTCGGCCGTGACGATCGCCCGTCCGCCTACCCCGAGGAGGCGGGCGTGGCGGGGATCGAGCGTCGCGAAGAGCCGGTCCTCGGCGAACTCCTTCGATGAGGTCAGCTTGTTGAAGAGGGTCGTCTTCCCGGCGTTCGTGTAGCCGGCCAGCGCTACCGTCGCCACGCGCCGGAGACCTTTCCGCCGGACCCCCAGGCTCTTCTCGATGCGGGCGAGCTCCTCCTTGAGCGTGGCGATCCGGCGCCGGATCTTCCGCCGGTCCAGCTCGATCTGCTTCTCGCCCCCGCCTCCCCGGAACGCCCCGCCGCCCCGCTGCTGGGCGAAGCCCGTTGTCGACCCGGAGAGCCGCGGCAGGAGGTACTGGAGGCGAGCCAGCTCGACCTGCGTCATCGCCTCCCGACTCCGCGCCCGCGACGCGAAGATCTGGAGGATCACCGCCGAACGGTCGAGGACGTTCGTCGGGAGGGCCTTCTCGAGGTTCTTGATCTGCGAGGGCGACAGCTCGTCGTCGAAGACGGTCCACCCGGCGCCGAGCCCCTCCGCCGCCTCGGCGATCTCCTTCACCTTCCCCCGTCCGACAAAGGTGGCCGGGTCGGGGGTCGGCCGCTCCTGGAGGGCGCGGGCCACGACGACCCCGCCGGCCGTATTGACCAGCCGCTCCAGCTCGTCGAGATGGTCCTCGGCTTCCGCCCGTGAGGTCCCACGCCCGAAGACGCCGACGAGCACCGTCTTGTTGCTCGACGGCTTCTCGGAAACCGCCCCGTCCGTAGGGCTCTTCGTCTCCGGCTTTCTCACCGGGGGAATCGTAGCAGCCCCGCGGGAATGGTCCTGCTAGTCTGCGACTCTGAGGTGCCCGTGCCGCGCCCTCCCTCTCCGAACGTCCCGCTCCTCAGAGAGCATCTCCTCCGGCTCCGAGACGAGTGGACCGAGGCGCCCCTCTCCTCCGACCCGTTGGAGTTCGCCCACCGGTACTCGGCCAGTGGCGACCGCGAGGTGGCGGCGTTCCTCGCCGCGTCGCTCGCCTTCGGGCGCGTCGCGTCGATCCGGGCGACACTCTTCCGCGTCCTGGCTCCGCTGGGGCCGGAACCCGCCCGCTTCCTCGAAGGGTGGGACGGCGAGCCCATCGCAGGCCTGACGGGGATCGTCCACCGCTGGGTCGGTGAGGCCGACCTTCTCTCGCTTCTTCGGGCGGTGGCCGCGGCGCGGCGCGAATTCGGCTCCCTCGAGGCGCTCCTCGTCGAGGGCGACGACGGAGAGGCCGACCTCGTCTTTGCCCTCACCCGCTTCTACGACGCGCTCCGCGAGAGGAGCGGCGTCCGGCGGCCGTCGCAGGGGCTCCGGTTCCTCCTCCCGCGGCCCGAGCAGGGAGGAGCCTGCAAGCGGGCGCACCTTTTCCTTCGGTGGATGGTCCGGAGCGGTCCGCCCGACCTGGGACTCTGGAAGAGCGGCCGCCTCTCGCCGGCGCGGCTGCTCCTCCCGATGGACACGCACGTCCACCGGATCTCCCGGTACCTCGGCCTGACGCGGCGCCCCACGGCCGACCTGGCCGCGTCCCGCGAGGCGACCGCCGTCCTGAGACGCGTCGACCTCGACGACCCGGTCTCGTTCGATTGGGCGCTGTCGCGGCTCGGAATCCTGACGGAGTGCGTCCGGGAGATCCGCCGCTCCCACTGCGAGCGGTGTGCGGTCCGGCCGATCTGCCGGATGTCCCGTCCCCCACCACTCCATCTGCGATAACGTCCCCGCCATGCTGATTCCGAAGGCACGTCTCGTACTGATCGGCGTCGTCGTCGCAGCGGCGGCCGGCGCCTCCTGGTGGCTGCGCGACAGCCTGAAGCCCGAGTCGATGGAGCCCAGACCCGTGCCGGTCGACCAGGCCACCCCCGCCGGCCCACGCCCCGTCACGCTCCGCGACGGAAGATCGCGTGACCTCGCCAAGGCCCCCGGCAAGCTCCTGATCGTCCACTTCTGGGCGACCTGGTGTCCGCCATGCGTGGAGGAGCTTCCCAGCCTCCTCGAGTACGCCCAGTCGGTGAAGGGCGACCCGGCGATCGAGGTCCTCGCGGTCTCTGTTGACACCGACTGGAAGACCGTGGACGCCTTCCTCGAGAAGACGAAGGCGACGGGGCTTTCGGTCGCCCTCGACCCGCAGCGCGCGACCGCCAAGGCGTTCGGGACGGTGAAGTTCCCGGAGACCTGGTTCCTCGACCCGCAGGGGAAGGTGGTCGAGACGTTCATCGGTCCCGTGCGGTGGGGCCACCCCGACACCCGCAAGCGGCTGATGGAGCTCCGGGCGGCGCTGCCGAAGGTACCCCTACCAGGCGGGGCCGTGGGGCAGTAGGGCGGAACTTTTTCCGCCCGGTCCCGTTTCTTCGAAGAGGGAGGCACCATGAGGGAACTCCGGTCGGTCGTCAACGCGCTCTTCTGCTTCCTGGTCTTCCTTTTGGTCTACGCCTTCACGGTGCCGGGCCACGCCCACGGCAAGAGCGCCCCGCGTTTCCTCCGGATGGAAATCAGCGATGTCGGGCACGGGATGGTCCATCCCGACCGGATCTCCTTCTCGGTCCCCTTCGGCCTCATCCGCCACGATCTCCGCGCCACTGGCGCCCGCGTCCGACAGGAGCTGGAGAGCCGGTTCGACCAGTCAATCGAGGCGGAGCAGGTCCGGGGCCTTTGGAAGGAGCTCTCGGAGAAGCCCGACGGCACCGAGGTGATACGGGCGTTCGACGAGGACAAGTGGAGCTTCGTCAAGGCCGGGCCGTTCCTCCGCATCACCGTCGGCCGCCCCGGCTCGGAGGAGGGGTCCGACGACACGGCGACCATCACGATCCCGGCCGCCTTCCTCTCCCGCCTGGCTGACCGGGACAAGCCGCTGGACGTCGACGCCCTTCTCGAAGAGCTGACCGCCTCACAGGCGGGAAACCTCCTGGAGATTGCGAGCCGGGACGGACGCGTGAAAGTGTGGATCGACTGAAAAGAACGAGGGGACCAGCTACGATTGGGCGATGCCTAAAGCCCCGCATGTCTCGGAGTCGGTCGCCGGAATCAAGGGTTCGGTCTATTCCAAGCTCCTCCATCGCCTGAAGACGCACCAGGGGGAGGTCTATCCCTTCCATGTCGGCGACACCTGGAAACGCCCGCCCGAGGGGTGCGGGACAGACGAGATCCTCGCAGCGGACCACCCGGGCCTCAACCAGTACACGTCGCCGCAAGGGGATCCTCGGCTGATCGACCTGATCGTCGAACGGGTCCGAGCGAAGACGGGTGTGGTGGTGGAGCGCGACAACGTGATCGTGACCGGCGGGGCGACCGCCGGCCTCCTCGCGGCAGTCGGGAGCTTCGCCGCCCCGGGGGACGAGGTGCTCCTCCTCGCCCCGCACTGGCCGCTCATCGACGGCATCGTCCGGATGTTCGGCGCGACCCCCGTGCCGGTACCGGTCCTCCTCTCCGCCCACTCGGCCGGGGAGGCCGTCGCCGCCGTCGAGGCGAGCGTCACCGAGAGGACCGTCGCCCTCTACGTCAACACGCCGAGCAACCCGACGGGGCGAGTCCTCCCGCGGGAATGGCTGGAGGCGCTTGCCACGTGGGCGGCCCGTCGCGACCTTTGGCTGGTCTTCGACGAGGTCTACGAGGAGACGCAGTACGTGGGGCAGCACACCTATGGCCTATCGCTCGCCCCGGAGCGCTCGTTTTCCGCGCACTCGTTCTCGAAGGCCTACGGCATGGCCGGATACCGCTGCGGCTACCTGGTCGGACCGAAAGGCCCGATGGCCGAGGCGCTCAAGCTCCACACCCACTCCACCTATAGCGCGCCGACGGCCGCACAGCTGGCAGGGATCCGCCTCTTTCAGGGAGCGGCCGACGCCTGGGTTCGCGAGACGCGCGAGGAATACCGAACGGTCGGCGCGGCGGCCGCGAAGGTCCTCGGCGTCCCCGCGCCCGAGGGGGGCACGTTCCTCTTCCTCGACGTAGCCCGACACCTCGGCCCCGGGGGCCTCCCGGAGTTCCTCGAACGATGCGCCAACGAAGGCCTCTTCGCCGCTCCCGGACCGAGCTTCGGCCCGTTTCCGACGCACATCAGGATCT
>CALFNC010000206.1 GCA_937902605.1 uncultured Acidobacteriota bacterium
CGCCTGGTCGTTCGTGACCAGGATCGTGCCGTCCAGGAAGGTGGTCTCCAGGTTCTTCGGGATGAACCCGGCGCCGAGCCCCTGGATCTTATGTGGGCCCGGAGGGCCGCCGGAGATGACCGCCGAGTTCGTCGGCTCGACGGCGAAGATCTTCAGCGAGGGTTTCTTCGGCTTCCAGAACCGGCCCACGCCGGTGACCGTTCCCCCCGTCCCGACCCCGGCGATGAAGACGTCCATCGTCCCTTCGGTGTCGTCCCAGAGCTCCTTGGCGGTCGTCGCCTCGTGGATCGCCGGGTTCGCCGGGTTCTCGAACTGCTGCGGCATGATTCCGTTCGGCCCGAGCTCGGCTACGATCTCGGTAGCCTTGGCGATCGCCCCCTTCATGCCGAGGGGCCCGGGGGTCAGGATGAGCTCCGCCCCCAGAAGGCGAAGGACCTTCCGACGTTCGAGCGACATCGTCTCCGGCATCGTGAGGATCAGGCGATACCCCTTGACGGCTGCCACGAAGGCCAAGGAGATCCCGGTATTCCCCGACGTCGGTTCCACGAGAACGCTCTTACCGGGGCGAATCTTGCCTTCCTTCTCGAGCGCCTCGATCATCGCCACGCCGATCCGGTCCTTGACCGAGTGGGCCGGGTTGAAGAACTCGAGCTTCGCCGCGACGGTCGCGCCCGCGACCGAGCCCGCCGCCATCCGGTTGAGCCGGACGAGCGGGGTCCCCCCGACCAGTTTCGTCATGTCCGAGGCAATTTTCACGATGGATCTCCTTTCCGGGATATGAATTCCCGTTGGCGGAGGCTCCCGGCCTCCCGTTTGCTATATCTCCCAGGTGGGTGCCGAACGGGTCGCTCGAAGCTCGCCCGCGAGCTCCCCCACCGTCGTCGAGTCGAGAACTTGCAGAACTGCATTTCCCGCCAGCCCTTCGATCCGGCCGACCCATTGCGGGCAATCCGGAAGCGGCTCGCCGTTCCTCGGAAAGCCCAAGACTTCGGAAAGGCGGGCCGAAGCCGTTCCGGACGCTCCCCGGTATCCTCCGTTGCGTCCCCGGTCCCCGATCAGGAGCCCCGATCGAACGAGCGGGAGGAGAAGCTGGTAGACCGACTCTCGCGACATTCCCAGCGACTTCGCCAGCTCGGCCGATCCGCGGCCCCGGACCGGTTCCGTGACGATCTCAACGACCGCTTCGAGCGTCTTTCTCTGTCTGGTCGAGAAAAGTCTGAATGAAGCCATAGAGTATTTCAGGAATACTATGCTGAATCGTCAACCAGTGTCAACCCAGCTATTCAGAACCGTCGCCTCTCTCGTCCTGGTGGCCTCGTCCTCCCCGGTCAGGGCGGACGCCGTTCCCGCCACCGAACGGAGGACCCCCATCGTCGCGGCCGTCGAGCGGGCCGGACCATCGGTCGTGAACATCTCCGCGGAACGGCTCGTGCAGCGCCGAACGAGCATCTTCGACGATTTCTTCTGGCCCGCCCCCAGGGAAGGGGCGCGAACAGAGTCTCTCGGGTCCGGTGTCGTCATCGACGCCTCAGGAGTCGTCGTCACCAACGATCACGTCGTCTCCGGAGCGTCGCGGATTTTCGTCACGACGCCCGACGGTCGTGAGCTGGAAGCCGACGTGCTGGGCGCCGACACCGAGAACGACCTGGCCATCCTCAAGGTCGAGGGCAAGGGCCTCAGACCCATCCGGCTCGGGAGCGCGTCGGACCTGATGATCGGCGAGACCGTCGTCGCCATCGGCAATCCGTTCGGGCTCTCGAATAGCGTCACGAGCGGGATCCTCTCGGCCGTGCACCGCCCCGTTCGCGGCGAGGGTGGCCGGACGTACTCCGATTTTCTGCAGACCGACGCGGCGATCAATCCCGGGAGCTCCGGGGGCGCGCTCGTGAACGTGCTCGGGGAGCTGATAGGGATCAACACCGCCATCGTGGGAGGCGCGAACACCATCGGCTTCGCCATCCCGGTCGATCGGGTGAAGCGCATCGCCGACGACCTGCTCCGATTCGGGGAGGTCAAGCCGGTCTGGACCGGCCTTCGCGGAACGACTCTGTCCGCCGATCGGAAGAGAGCCTCCTCCCGGAATCTCGGCTTCTCGGTCACGTACGTCTACCCGGGCTCCCCTGCGGAGAAGGCGGGCATCGCGGCGGGAGACCTCATCGTGTCGGCCGGTGGGACTCCCGTCGATTCCCGCGAGGCGTTCGACACGCTCCTCACCTCGGCCGGCCCGGACCGGAATCTGAAGGTCGAGCTGAAGCGGGGAAAGCGCGACCTCGCGGTCTCGCTCCGGACCTCCCGAGCGCCTGAGAACCTTGGGGTGGACGTTCTCCGGCGTGAGATCGGGCTCTCGGTGACCCGGGGGAAGAAGGCCCTGATCATCTCGTCGGTTGCCCGGAACTCCGTCGCCGAGCGGAAAGGGATTCAACGTGGCGACGCCGTCGTCGCGGTGAACGGGATGCAGGTCAACTCGCTGGAGGACCTGAATCGCGCGATGGAGCGGGGCCTCTCCCGCTCGAGCGTGGCCGTCGTCGTCGTCCGCGGGGGCTACCCGTATACGCTCAGCTTCGCCCTCGACTGAACGGCTCGCTCACCTTTTCCTTCCCGGCCATTCCGACACCAGAATTCCACCCAGAATCAGCGCCGCCCCGCCGACGTCGCGCCTCGACATCCGGTCGCCCAGGGCGATCCATGCGAAAAACGCAGTCCAGACCGGCTCGAGCGCGAAGACGATTGCGGCGTGGACCGCGGACATCCGGGCCTGCGCCCACGTCTGGGCGATGAACGTGACCACGGTGGCGATGAGCGCCATCCAGAGGATCGCCGCGACGAACCCGATGGTCCGCGGAAGGGGCCGTGCCTCGGCGACAAAGAACGCGCCGGGGCTGGACAGGAACGGGGTCAAGGCCAGCCTCACAACGGCGACCGTCACCGCTGCCCAGAAGATCTGCCCTGCTGCGTACCGCCGGGCGTCGTGTTTCGGCGCGCTTTCCCCGACGTAGAAGATGATCCACGCGTAGATCACAGCCGTTAGGAGAACGAGGAAGTCGCCCGGCTCGAACGTCGTCGCGTCCGCCGGCCAGGCAAGGACCCCGAATCCCAGCGCCGCCAGCACCAGGCCCGAGAGATTGGCCGCCGACGGGGCCTTGCGTGCCACGAGGAACGTGACGACTGGCGTCAGCGGGACCGACAAGCCAGTGATGAAGGCCGCCTTCGAGGCCGAAGTGAAGAGCTGACCGACGATTTGACAGCCGATGCTCACACCGAGGAGCACCCCGACAAAGGCCCCGTCCCGGCGGACGCCTGGCGTGGCCGGCCGGCGCCACGCCAGGAGCGCGAGCACCGCCGCCGCGACAGAGAAGCGGAGGGTGAGGAAGAGAAGGGGCGGGGCGTTCTCGAGGACCAGCCGGTTGACGACGAACGTCGTCCCCCAGATAGCGGTGACGACCGCCAGGGTCAGGTCCGCGAAGAGCGCCGACCGGCGGTCGTCCCGCATCGCCGCGGATGATAGGCCCCGTATCGTGCGGCCGGCCAGCCGCAGGCTGCCCGCTATCCGCTGCCGTACGCCCGGGTATCATCCGCCCGCGATGACCTCTCCGCGCGTCCGCTTCGCTCCATCCCCGACCGGCTCCCTTCACGTCGGAGGGGCTAGGACGGCCCTGTACAACTGGCTTTTCGCCCGGCGCCACTCGGGTATCTTCGTTCTCCGAATCGAGGATACCGATGTGGAGAGGAGCCGCCGCGAGCTGACGGACCAGATCCTCGATGCCATGACCTGGCTCGGCCTGACGTGGGATGAGGGGCCGTACTTCCAGAGCGAGCGTTCCGCGATCTACGCGGCAGCGGCCGGCCGCCTGCTGGCCGAGGGAAGAGCCTATCGCGCATTCGAGACGGCCGATGAGCTGGAGGCCGCGAGAAAAGCGGCAGAGGCCGCCGGAAAAGTCTACCGGTACGGCGGGAGCGGGCGGTCCCTCCCCCGCGAGGAATCCGACCGGCGGGCGGCAGCCGGCGAAAAGTTCGTCATCCGCCTTCGGATGCCCGACGAGCCGATTGTCGTCCAGGACGCCGTGCAGGGACGGGCCGAGTTTCTCCCGGACGCCCTCGACGACTTCATCCTCGTCCGCTCGGACGGGAATCCCGTCTACCACTTCACCGTCTGCGTCGACGACGTGGAGATGGGCATCACGCATGTCATCCGGGGCGTGGACCACCTGCCGAACACCCCCAAGCACGTCGCCTTGTTCCGGGCCCTCGGAGCCGAGCCCCCGGTCTTCGCGCACCTCGGGATGATCCTGGGGCCAGACGGAAAGAAGCTCTCGAAGCGGCACGGGGCAGCCGGGGCGGAGGAGTTTCGTGCGGCGGGATACCTTCCGGAGGCCCTGGTTAATTTCCTCGCGCTGCTCGGCTGGTCGCCCGGCGAAGACCGGGAGAGGATGTCGCTCCAGGAGATGATCTCTCTCTTCTCCCTGGAGAGGATCGGGCCGTCACCGTCCCGGTTCGACCATGAGAAGCTGACCTGGCTCAACGGGCAGTTCCTCCAGGCGGTCGCCCCCGGCCGCCTTCTGACGCTCCTCGAGCCGTTCGGGCTTCCGGCGAGGGACCGGGAGACGCTCGAGCGCGCTGTGGCGCTCCATCTCTCACGCTGCCGCACGCTGCGCGAGCTCGCGCAGGCGCTCAGGATCTACGGAGATGACCCGACCGAGTTCGAGGCCGCAGGAATGAAGAAGTTCGGCAAGCCCGAGCTGATGACGAGCCTCCGCGCCCTCGCCTCGCGCCTCGCCGCGGTGGAGCCGTTCGCGCACGCAAAGATGGAAGATGTGGCCCGCGCCCTGGCGGCCGAGACCGGCGTCAGCCTGGGATCCCTCGCCCAGCCCGCCCGCCTGGCGCTGACGGGCTCGCTCGCCTCTCCTCCCCTGTTCGAGATGATCGAGGTGCTCGGGAAGGAGACGACTCTCCGGCGGATACTCGCGTTCGCCGACCGGATCGAGGGCCGGGCCGGCGCCAGCTGAGGAGAGAGATGGACGACGTGAAGACCCCCGTTTCCCCCGTCCCCGGGAAGGACTTCATCCGCGAGATCATCGATGAGGACCAGCGCACCGCCAAGCACGCCGGCAGGGTCGCGACGCGGTTCCCTCCTGAGCCGAACGGATACCTCCACATCGGCCACGCGAAATCGATCTGCCTCAACTTCGGCGTCGCCCGGGAGTACGGCGGCACCTGCAACCTCCGGTTCGACGACACTAACCCGCTGAAAGAGGACGTCGAGTACGTCGACTCGATCCAGGAGGACGTCCGCTGGCTCGGTTTCGAGTGGGCGGCCCTGTACTACGCCTCCGACTACTTCGAACGTATCTACTCCTTCGGAGAGACGCTCATCCGGACGGGCAAGGCCTTCGTCTGCGACCTCTCGGCCGACGACGTCCGTGCGTTCCGCGGGACACTCACCGAGCCGGGCCGGAACAGCCCCTACCGCGACCGGTCCGTCGACGAGAATCTCGACCTGTTCCGGCGGATGCGGTCCGGCGAGTTCGAGGACGGTTCGAGGACGCTCCGCGCGAAGATCGACATGTCCTCGCCCAACATCAATCTTCGGGACCCGGCTCTCTTCCGGATTCGTAAGGCGACCCACCACCGGACCGGCGACGCTTGGTGCATCTACCCGATGTACGACTACGCACACGCGCTCTCCGACTGGATAGAGGGGATCACCCACTCGCTCTGTACGTTGGAGTTTGAGGACCACCGCCCCCTCTACGACTGGTACCTCGAGGCGCTGGAGCTCGCGAACCGGCCGCGGCAGATCGAGTTCGCGCGGTTGTTTCTGACCTACATGCTCCTCTCGAAACGGAAGCTCCTGCAGCTGGTGACGGGCGGTCACGTCCGCGGATGGGACGACCCCCGCATGCCCACCATCGCAGGCCTGCGGCGCCGCGGCTATACGCCGGAGGCGATCCGGGAGTTCTGCAGCCGGATCGGTCTCGCGAAGCGGGACAGCGTGGTGGACGTGGCGCTCCTCGAGCACTGCCTCCGCGAAGACCTCAACCGGCGCGCCCCGCGCTTCATGGGTGTCCTGGACCCGCTGCGCCTCGTCCTGACCAACTTCCCCGAGGGGACGGTCGAGGAACTGGACGCCGTCAACAACCCGGAGGACCCCGGCCAGGGGACGCGGAAGGTCCCGTTCTCCCGCGTCCTCCTCATCGAGCGCGACGACTTCCGGGAGGTTCCGCCGCCCAAGTACCACCGGCTCTCGCCGGGCCAGGAGGTCCGCCTCCGTTGGGGATACCTGATCCGGTGCCATGAGT
>CALFNC010000207.1 GCA_937902605.1 uncultured Acidobacteriota bacterium
CCGAGATCTACACTCTTTCCCTACACGACGCTCTTCCGATCTCCCCGAAGGCCTCGACCGGCTCGTTCGAGACTGCGGACGGGCGCGTGATCGGTTCGTCCCTGATCGGCCAGAAGTTCGCGGCGCCCGGGCACTTCCACGGCCGCCCGTCGGCCGCCGGCGACAACGGATGGGACGCGACCTCTTCCGGGGGCACCAACCTCGCCCCGACATCGAAAAAGCTGGCCGATTCCGTGAAAGCTGCGATCGAGGCAGTCCAGAAGGACGACCCGGCTCCGGGGCCGGTTCCGGCCGACGCGGTGACGTCGTCGGCGTCAGGGCTCGACCCTCACATCTCGCCTGAATACGCTTCTCGTCAGGTGGCGCGGATCGCCACCGCGACGGGAGTGCCCGAGTCCCAGCTGAAAGAGATGGTGGCCCGCCGGACCGAAGGGCGCTTCGTCGGCCTCTTCGGTGAGCCGAGAGTCAACGTCGTCCTCCTGAATCTCGATGTCGACGGCGCCAAGACGAAGGGCACCCCGTCTCCGACGCCGGCGTCGGCGTCGACGTCAGGGCTTCGGCCTTGAAAGGCCCTGAAGAGCCCTGAAGGGACCCGCTTCGGCCTGTCCTGGTCCGTCCCGGTCGAGGCCTGTCCGTAAGAAACCAACCTGCTCGAAAGGAGCTTTCCCTTGCCTTCAATGCTTCGACGTTCCGGCTGTTCCCGTATTTTCCTCCTTGCTCCGTTGGCGTTGATCCTGGCTGGCCTTCCTGCCTTTGCCGAGGAGACGCCGGCCGCTCCGCCGGCAACCCCGCCAGCCCCGAAGTGGTTCGACGAGATCGCCGTCAACGGCTTTCTCTCGACGACCTACTCGTACAACCTCAACCGTCCCGACTCGGGGACGAACCAATATCGCGTCTACGATTTCGACGACAACGCCTTCAAGATCGACGTGGTCACGTTGACGCTCCAGAAGGCGGTATCGAAGCCGGGGGAGGCCGGTTTCCGAGTTGACGCCGATGCCGGGGCGTCCATTCCGAGGGTCTCCGCGTCCTACGGCATGTTCCAGGGACAGGACTTCGACCTGAAGCAGGCGTTCGTGAGCTATATCGTCCCTCTGGGCAGCGGCCTTCGCGTCGACGCCGGGAAATTCCTGACCGCCTTCAGCTACGAGTACGTCGAGTCGTGGGACACGCCCAACGACAACGCCACGCGATCCTTCATGTTCGGCTACGCCATGCCCACCACGCACACCGGCGTGAAGGCGAGCTACACCTTCAGCGACCGTATCGCCGGAATGGTGATGGTCGTGAACGGCTGGGACAACGTGAAGGACAACAATTCCTCGAAGTCGATCTGCGGCCAGGTGGTCTGGACGCCGACGCCGGCCGTCACGGTGACGGGCAACGCGATGACCGGCCCCGAGAGGACCGGCGTGAACGGCGACCCGCGCACCGTCTTCGAGCTGATCGCGCAGTGGAAGGCGACCGACCGGATCGTCCTCGGGCTCGACGGCGTGACGGGATCGGAGAAGGGGGCGGTCCGGGCAGGCGAGACGGCGAAGTGGAACGGTCTCACGGCATACGCCCGCGTCGGCCTGACCGGGACGTTCGCCCTCTGTCTCCGCGGCGAGGTCTTCGGCGACCCGGACGGGGCGCGCACGGGAAAGGCCCAGACGCTGAAGGAAGCGACGCTTACGCCGGAGCTGAAGGTGTCCAGCCACCTTCTCTTCCGGGCGGATTTTCGAGTCGACTGGTCCAGCGTGAGCGTGTTCGAGAAGAAGGACGCCGGCTCGTCGAAAGCCCAGCCGACCGTCCTCCTGAACGCGGCCTATTCGTTCTGAACGACGAGGATAATCCGACGCAGTGGTCCGTTCCGGTGAGCCCACGCGCCCCGACCCGGAGTCGTTCCTTCGGGCTGCCAGCCGCGAGGAGAAGCGCGGCCGGCTGAAGATCTACCTCGGCATGGCGGCAGGCGTCGGCAAGACCTACCGGATGCTCCTCGACGCCCACGCGATGCGGGCCCGGGGGGTCGACGTCGTCGTCGGGTTCATCGAGACGCACGGCCGGGACGAGACCGCGGCACAGATCGGCGACCTGGAGGTCGTCCCGCGGAAGGTCGTCCCGTACCAGGGGGTGAAGCTCGAGGAGATGGACCTCCAGGGGGTCATCGCCCGCCGTCCCGACATCGTCCTCGTCGACGAGCTGGCCCACACGAACGTGCCCGGGCCGAAGCACCA
>CALFNC010000208.1 GCA_937902605.1 uncultured Acidobacteriota bacterium
GTTCTCCTGGTTAGACGACGTTCCGCAGCTGGTCGATCAGGTCCGCCCGGTGGATCGTCCGGGCCAGGTGACCGGCCAGCGCCACGAGGTGCTCCAGCTCGCCGGAAGGTCCCGGCGCGGGGACGGCACCCCGCTGATGGAGGCGCAGCGTCCCGATCAGCTCGTTTCCCACCCAGAGGGGGGCGGCGGTCAGCTTCCAGTCGGACGCTTGGTCGCGGTCTCCGGCCATCCTCGGCGCCCGGTCCACCCTTGGGTCCTCGGAGAGCGCAATCGCGGCGAGATACGCCGGCGGGGAGCCGCCCGGCCAGGAGCTCGAGATGATGGCCCAGGTCTCGGGGCGCCCCGGGTGGCGGGTGTGGAGCGTGACTCCGTCCACCTCGAAGAACGCGGCGATCCGGTCGAGGATCGGGACGAGCATCGAGGCTCTGCTCAAGTCGGTCGCGTTCGCCGGTTCGTCGAGCCGCTCGGTGATCTCTTGCTCCAGCTCGAGGAACTGGGTGCGTGCGGTCAGGGTGTCGGACAGGTCCTTCGCACGGAGGGCGTTCTTCACGCGGGCCTTCAGCTCCCGTGCTGAGAACGGCTTGGCGACGTAGTCGTTCGCGAGGGCCTCGAAGCCCAGGAGGAGATCCTCCTCGTCGGTCTTCGCCGTCACGAAGATGACCTGCGTCCGCGCTGTCCTCGGGTCGGTCTTGATCCGGCGGCAGATCTCGTAGCCCGAGAGGTCGGGCATCTTGACGTCGAGGAGGATGACGTCCGGCGGCCGGTCGGCGACCTTCTCCAGAGCTTCCGCGCCCGTCGCGGCGCTCTCGAAATCGCACCCGACGTCGTAGGCGATGTAGGACGCAATCTCGCTCTGGTACGCGTCGTCGTCCACGAGCAGGATCAGGGGAGGCGTGGAGCGGACAGAGATCATCGACGGGCACGTTAGTAGGGGCCGGGGAGGGCGTCAAGGAGATTGATTCCAGGAGGCGGGACGGCGAGAATCGCCCGCCGTGCCGCTGTCTCTGCAAAACACGCTCTCCCGCTCGATGGAGACGTTTTCGTCGCTGGAGGCGGGCCACGTTCGCGTGTACACCTGCGGGCCGACCGTCTACAACCGCGTTCACATCGGGAACCTCCGGACGTTCGTCTTCGAGGATGTCCTGTGCCGGGTATTCCGTTGGCTCGGATACCGGACGACGCAGGTGATGAACCTGACCGACATCGACGACAAGACGATCCGGGGAGCCGTCGCGGAGGGGCTTTCGCTGCGCGACTTCACCGCGAAGCACATAGCGACCTTCTTCGAGGACCTCGCGACGCTCGGGATCGCTCCCGCGGCCGTCTACCCACGTGCTACCGATCACATCGAGGAGATGGTCGCGATCGTCCGGAAGCTGGAGGAGCGCGGCCACGCCTACGAGAGCGACGGCTCGGTCTGGTTCCGCATCGCCTCGTTCCCGGGGTACGGCCGGCTCTCACGCGTCGACCCGACCGAGATGAAGCGCGGGGCCCGCGTGGCCGACGACGAGTACGAGAAGGAGGACGTCCGCGACTTCGCGCTCTGGAAAGGCGTGAAGGAAGGGGAGCCGGAGTCGGCGACGTGGACCACCTCCCTGGGGCGGGGGCGGCCAGGCTGGCACCTCGAGTGCAGCGCGATGTCGATGAAGTACCTCGGCGAGACGCTGGACATCCACACGGGCGCGGTCGACAACATCTTCCCGCACCACGAGAACGAGATCGCCCAGAGCGAAGGGGCCACAGGGAAGCCGTTCGTCAGGACCTGGATGCACGCTGAGCACCTCGTCGTGGACGGGGAGAAAATGTCGAAGTCGAAGGGGAACTTCTTCACCCTTCCCGACCTCCTGGCCCGAGGCGCCGCCCCGCGGACGATCCGCTACCTCCTTCTCTCCGTTCCGTACCGCCAGAAGCTCAACTTCACCTTCGATTCCCTGGCGGCGGCCGCCTCGGCCCTCGAGCGCCTCGAGTCGCTCGACCGGCGGCTCGCGGAACGCGCGGGGAGCCCCGGCGGGGGAGACGCCGCCCCGGCTTTCGTCTCCCGGCTCGCTGAGGGTCTCGCGTCGATCCGGGCCGGGTTCGAGGACGACCTCAATACCGCCGCCGCGCTGGGCGCCCTCTTCTCCACCGTGAAGGAGACCAACGCCGATCTCGAAGCCGGCCGTCTAACGCCGGCCGACGCCGCCACGGCGCGGGCGTTCCTGCGGCGTGTGGACGAGGTGCTCGGGGTCCTCCCGAAGGAGGAGAGGGTCTCTCTGGAAGCGGCCGTGGAGGCGAAGATCGAGGCGCGGCAGGCCGCACGGAAGCGGCGGGATTTCGCGGCCGCCGACTCGATCCGCGACGAGCTCCTGGCGGCCGGGATCGTCCTCGAGGACACCCCTCAGGGGGTCCGGTGGAAACGAAAGCCTTGACTTCCGAGGGAATCCGGTTTCCAATCCGCCCGATGTTTTTGGCGACCCGGCACTGGCACGTTCACCACGCATAGCTCCGGCGGTCGCTCGCGCCCGCCGGCCGATATCGGCTCGGAGGGCGGAAGGACGAACCAGGACGATCCCAAGCCCCCTCCCAGCCGGAGGGGGTTTTCGTTTTGGCCCTGACCGCAGAAAAGACCTCCATTGTCGCCTCGTTCGTCCCGGCCTCGGTCCGGGAGGCGGTCGAGGCCACGTCCTCGGTCCCCGAAGGGGCTGGGATCGTGGAGGTCCGTCTCGACCGGTTCGACGAAGCCCCCGACCTCCGGGCCATCCGGCAGGCGTTCGGCGGCGTGGCGCTGATGGCGACCGCAAGGTCGATAGCCGAGGGAGGCGGGTTCACGGGCGGTGCGGAAGAGCGGAGGCGACTGCTGCGGGAGGCCGTCGACGCCGGCTTTGACTGGATCGACGTCGAGTTCCGGTCCGGGCTCGACCTCCTCCGCGAGTTGCCCACGGACCGGGTCATTCTCTCGTTCCACGACGTGAACGGCATCCCCCCTGACCTCGCGGGACTCCTCTTGGCGATGGAGGCGACGCGGGCGGCGCACGTGAAGATCGTGGCGACGGCGAAAGACTCGCGCGACGCCCTGACGCTTCTCCGGCTGCAGAAGGAGAGGGGGGGCGGCCGGCTCAGCTGCTTCGGGATGGGCGAAGCGGGGATTGCCACTCGAGCCCTCGCGCCCTACCTCGGGGCCCGGCTGGCGTTCGGTGCGTTGAGGGCCGGAGAGGTAACCGCTCCGGGACAGCTCCCGGCGGCCGATCTCTCGGAAATCTATGGGGTCTCCCGCCCGCGGAGAGTGGAATCGCTCTTCTCGATTCTCGGCGGTGTCGTCTCCCATTCGCTCTCCCCGGCGATTCACAACGCGTGTTTCGAGGCGTACGGCATCCCGTCGCTTTACGTGCCATTCGCGCTCCGGTCGCTTAGGGAGGAGTTCCGGCCGCTCGTACCTGCCCTCGACGACCTGGGCGTCCCTCTTCGCGGCGCCAGCGTGACGGTGCCGTTCAAAGAGGAGGCAGCTCTGGAAGCCACTCCGGCGGAGAAGGGGGCCGTGAACACACTTCTCCGGAAAGGCGGGGCCTTCTCCTCCGCGAACACCGACCGTACCGCGATCGTGTCCTTCCTACCGCCGCCCTCTCCCGGCGGCCGTGCCCTCGTCCTCGGGGCGGGGGGCACGGCCCGTGCGGCGCTGGAGGCGCTCCGGTCGGCGGGATGGCCTGCGGCCGTCTTCAGCCGCACGGCATCCCGCACACGCGACCTCGCCGCGGATACCGGCGCGACCTGCCTCGAATCCCTCGACCCGTCGAGGCGATGGGACGTCCTCTTCAACGCGACGCCGCTCGGGATGAAAGAAGAGGACCCTCTCCCTTGCCCTGCGGCGATGCTCGCTCCGGGCGTTCTGTTGATCGACGCCCCCTACCGTCCCGGCGGGACGGCCCTCGCGCGGGCCGCGCGGCGCGCGGGGGCGGCCGTGCGCGACGGATTCGACCTCCTCCTGGCCCAGGCCGCGCTCCAGGTGACCCTTTTCTCGGGGCGCGGCGCGACCGTCGACGAGCTCCGATCCAGGTTGCCGGAGAGGATCCGGCGTCCTTTCGAGGTGAAGTAAGTGAAACCCGACCCGAACCTTCCCCGGGGAGTCCAGGCATTCCTGTTCGAATCGGCGGCCCGGCGCCGCCGCGCCCAGGAGACCGTGGTGTCCACCCTCGAGAAGGCGGGGATGGGCGAGGTGATCCTCCCCGTCCTCGACTTCGCGAGGCCCTACCAGGGGCTGGGAGCAGGCGACTCGCCGCTCTATCAGTTTGTCGATCGACAGGGCGAGCTGCTCTCGCTCCGCGCGGACTTCACCCCGATGGCGGCTCGCGTCCTGGCGCCCCGGCTCGGCCAGCTGACCCTCCCGATCGAGTTCTTCTACCGGGGGGACGTCGTACGGGACGAGGAGAGCGGCGTCGGGCGGCTGCGCGAGTTCTCGCAGGCCGGAGCC
>CALFNC010000209.1 GCA_937902605.1 uncultured Acidobacteriota bacterium
GGGCGCCCGCCGGTAGCTTCGCGACCTGGACCGTCGAGCGTGCGGGCCGGTGGTCGCCGAACCTCCGCGCGTAGACCTCGTTCATTCCGGCAAACTCGGCCAGGTCGACCAGGAAGACAGTGCTCTTGACGACATCGGTGAGACGACAGCCGGCGCCGGCCAGGACCGCCTCGAGGTTGTCGATGACGCGGTTCGTCAGGACGCCGATGTCGCCCTCGACGAGCTTCATCGTCGACGGGTCGAGAGGGATCTGCCCCGCGGTGAAGAGGAACCCGCCGGCCACCGCTCCCTGGGAGTAGGGGCCGATGGCCTTCGGGGCGTTCTCGACGGCGACGGTCTTCATCGTCTTCCCTTTCCGGGGCTCCTTAGCGGGTCGGGTCCCAGACCGCGATGTACGGCAGGTTGCGGTACTTCTCGTCCAGGTCGAGGCCGTATCCGATGACGAACTCAGGCCCGATCGGGAAGCCGAGGAACTCGACCGGGATGTCCCGGTTCTCCGGGAGGTTCTTCTTGAGCAGCGCAGCGATCCTGACGGACCGCGGCTTCCGCGACGCGAAGAGGTCGAGGATCTTCCGGAGGGTCAGGCCCGTGTCGACGACGTCCTCGAACAGCAGGACGTCCTTTCCGGCGATGTCCATCGAGAGGTCGCGGATCAGCTGGATGTTCCCGCTCGAGCTCGTGCCGGAGTAGGAGCGGACCTGCAGGAAGTCGACGACGACGGGGGACTGGAGCCTCTTGAGGAGGTCGGTGAGGAAGAAGACTGAACCCTTGAGGATGCCCACGGCGTGGATCTCACGTCCCTCGTAGCGGCTGTCGATCTCCCGGGCCAGCTCGCTCAGACGCACCTGAATCTGCTCTTCGGAAAGCAGCACTCTGTCGATCACGGGCGGAACTATAATCCAACGTCCCGAGAAAGATCTGTGAGCTCGACGATCCACGACCTGCAAGCCGTCGACTTCCAGGGGATCTACGACCAGATCCGAAACGTGGCGACCGTCATGCCCTCGGTCCCGTCCGAGCAGGCCCTCGACTCGATCCAGCTCCTCGACGTCCAGCCGAATGCCGTGCAACAGAAGCTCGCGGACGACGATTGACCATCTGGGCCGTGGTCCGCAGAATCGCGGCCGATGTCTGACGCCGAGAGCCTTCCCGAAGTCCCCCTCCCCGAGCTGATCGCCAATCGACGCGCCTCGCGGGAGAAGATCGCGCAGAGCGGCCGGGCCCCGTACCCGAACCGATTTCCGGTAACGCACCTCGTGTCGGACGTCGTCCGGCTCTTCTCGCAAATGGACGGCCCTGCCCTCGATGCGGCCCCCGAGGTCGAGCGGACGATCCGGGTGCCGGGGCGGGTCCTTTCGATCCGGCGCATGGGGAAGAAGGCGGTCTTCGCCGACCTCTCGGATGGCCGCGAGCGGCTCCAGGTCTACCTCCGGACCGACTCCGTCCCGGCCGCCGACTGGGAGCTCTTCGAGCGCTTGGACATCGGGGACCACATCGGGGCAGAAGGAACGGTCTTCCGGACGCGGACGGGAGAGCTCTCGGTGAAGGTCTCCGGCCTCACGTTCCTGTCGAAGTCGCTCCGCCCGCTGCCGGAGAAGTGGCACGGGCTCACCGACGTGGAGAGGAAGTACCGGCAGCGTTACGTCGACCTGATCGCCTCGCCCGAGACGCGAAGGACGTTCGAGATTCGCTCCCGGCTCGTGTCGTTCATCCGGCGTTTTTTCGACGGACGCGGGTTCGTCGAGGTGGAGACGCCGATGATGCAGGTGATCCCGGGCGGGGCGGCGGCGCGCCCGTTCGTGACGCACCACAACGCGCTCGACCTCGACCTCTTCCTCCGGATCGCCCCCGAGCTCTACCTGAAGCGGCTGATTGTCGGGGGGTTCACGAAGGTCTACGAGATCAACCGGAACTTCCGGAACGAGGGGATCTCGACGCAGCACAACCCCGAGTTCACGATGCTCGAGTTCTACACGGCCTACGCCGATGCGCGCGACCAGATGGCTCTGACCGAGGAGCTGTTCGCCGCCGCTGCCGCCGAGATCCTCGGGTCCACCGACCTCCGCTGGGGCGACGACACGATCTCCCTGAAAGCCCCGTTTCGCCGGATCACGATGAAGGACGCGGTTCTCGAGTACGGGGCCGACGCGCCGGGCGGACCGGTCACGGCGGAGGACCTGATCGGCCTTTCGGCCCTTCGCCGGACGGCGGAACGTGTTGGGATCGAGGCGGTCGAGCGGTTCGGCGACGTCCCGGGGAAGCTCCTGGCGGAGCTGTTCGGCGCTCTGGCCGAGCGAAATCTCCTTCAGCCAACCTTCGTGGTCGATTACCCCGCGGAGATCTCTCCTCTCTCGAAGACGAAGCCGGGGGAGCCCGCGACGGCGGACCGGTTCGAGCTGTTCATCGGCCGGATGGAGGTGGCGAACGGCTTCTCGGAGCTGAACGACCCCGACGAGCAGGCGGAGAGGTTCCGGGCGCAGGTCGCGGAGCGGGCGCATGGGGACGACGAGGCGATGCTCTACGACGAGGACTACGTCGAGGCGCTGTCGTACGGGATGCCACCCACCGCCGGCGAAGGGATCGTGATCGACCGCCTAGCGATGCTTTTCACGAACTCGCCATCGATCCGCGACGTCATCCTCTTCCCGCTGATGAGGCCCAAGTACCGTGCTTCATGAATACGGGCACATGATCGTAGTCATGAATAACGGGACTAGGGGGGCCGGCCGCTGACGGCACTGTTCTTAGCCCGCCGCTACCTCCTCGCTTCCCGCCGGGAGGCCCAGGCGGGAGTCGTGGCGCTGGCGGCGTTCCTCGGCCTCGCACTCGGCGTCGCCGCGCTCGTCATCTCGCTAGCACTCCTCTCGGGCTTCCAGTACCACATCCGGGGCCGGCTGCTGGCGGAGACCCCCCACCTCCTGGTCCTCCCGTCGGGGCGCGGCGACTTCGCGGGCGCCGAGGGGATCGGCGAGCGGATCGGCCGGGTGGCTGGCGTGGTCTCGCTGTCGCCAGTGGTACGGGGCCGGCTCTGGATCTCCGTTCGCGGACAGTCCGTACCGGCCGAAGGGGTCGGGAGGGAGGGCGTGGAAGGATTGCGGCTCGACCCGCAGCACGCCAGGACGTTGGGGGCCTACACGGGCGACGAGGTCCTCCTCGTCTCGTCCCGCTCGCGTCTCTCGCCGCTCGGTCCCGTCCCCATCGTCGCGTCGATGAGGATCGAGGAGGTCCTCTCGTCGCCGGCCGGAAGGAGGGCGCCCGAGGTGGTTCTGCCGCTCCAGGAGGCCGGCCGCCTCTTCGGCGTACCGGCCGGAGGGGCGAGCGGCTACGAGGTGCGGCTCGCCGACCCGGCCACCTCGTCGAGGGCCGCGGAGGCGATCCGGGCGGTCCTGGGCGCGGGGGTCCGCGTCCGGACCTGGGAGGAGCTGAACGAGGCGCTGGTCCTCGCGCTGCGCCTCGAGCGGATCGTCCTGTTCGCGACGGTCTCGCTGATCGTCATCGTCGCCGGCCTCAACCTTGCGGCTACCGCCGCGGTCCTCGCGGCGACGCGGACTGGCGACGCGGCGGTCCTCTCTGTCCTGGGCGCCACTCCGGCACAGGTCGCCTCGGTCTTCCTTTTGGCGGGAGGCCTGGTCGGGGCGTTCGGAACGGCGGCCGGCCTCGCTCTCGGTGCGTCGATTGCCGCACTCCTCGACCGAACGGGGGCCATTCCTCTCCCGGAACGGCTCTTCGCCCTCAGCCACGTCCCGTTCCGCCTCGATCCGGTCGACCTGCTCGCCGTCGCTCTCCTCTCGCTCGCCTGGTCGGTGGCGGTCTCTTGGGGACCGGCGCGGACCGCGGCGCGAGGGAACGTGGCTGAGGTCTTGCGTGGAGCCTGACGTGCCGGCCAGCCAGGCGCTCCTCTCGGCCCGCGGAGTCTCCCGGGGATTCGGGGAAGGGCTGACCCGTGTCGAGGTCTTCTCGGGCGTCTCCCTCGACCTGCTCCCGGGGGACCTGCTGTCGATCGTCGGTCCCTCCGGCTCGGGGAAGTCGACACTCCTTCACCTCTTCGCGGGCCTCGACGACCCGGACTCCGGAGAGGTCCACGTCCAGGGAGTCTCCTGGACGTCGCTCTCCCCGGAGGAAAGGGCGCGGCGCCGCGGGGCCGCGATCGGCTTCGTCTTCCAGTTCCACCACCTCCTCCCCGAGCTGACCGCGGAGTAGAACGTGGCGCTGCCGCTCCTCCTCGCGGGGGTGGGTGAGGCCGAGGCGCGCCGGACCGCCCGGGAGTGCCTCGAGAGGGTCGACCTCCTCCAGAGGTCCGCGTCTTTCCCGCGGACCCTCTCGGGAGGGGAGCGTCAGCGGGTGGCGATCGCGCGGGCCGTCATCCGGCGTCCTCGGATCCTCCTCTGCGACGAGCCGACGGGGAGCCTGGACCCCGCGCATGCGGCCGCGGTCTTCGAGATTCTGACGAGCGTCGCGCGCGAGCGCGCCGGAGCGGCCGTCATCGTCACGCACGACCGGGAGTGGGCCAGGCGCTGTGCTACGATGAAAATGCTGACGGCGAGCGGTTTGATCGCCGTTGTCGAGGCTCGTCCCTCTGAGTCCGCAGGGGGGGGAGTCGTACCGAAAGAGGCGGTCGGGATTCCGGAATATTGATGTTCGAGAAGTACAACGAAAAAGCCCGACGTGCCCTCTTCTTCGCCCGGTATGAGGCGTCGAAGCTCGGCTCGAAGGTGATCGAGTCCGAGCACGTCCTCCTGGGAGTCCTCCGGGAAGGGGAGGAGATCATCAAGGAGATCTTCTCCCGCTTCAACGTGAAGGCGGACGACGTCCGCCGCGAGATCGAGGGGGACCGGATCTTCGTCGAGCGGGTCTCCTCGACCCAGGAGCTCCCGCTGTCGGAGGAGTCGAAGAAGATCCTCGCCTACGCCTCACACGAGGCGGAGTCGATGATGCACCCGTACGTCGGAACGGAGCACCTCCTCATCGGCATCCTTCGCGTGGAAGGGTCTGTGGCCGCGCGGATCCTCACCGCAAGCGGGTTCAATCTCTATGGGGTCCGCGAGGAGACGATCGGGCTGATCAAGGAACGCGAAGCGTCGAAGCAGAAGAAGGAGCTTCCGTTCCTCGCGGAGTACTCGAGGGACCTCACCGCCCTGGCGCAGCAAGGCTCCTTCGACCCGCTGATCGGGCGGGACGAGGAGGTCGAGCGGATCGTTCAGATTCTCTCCCGCCGGACGAAGAACAACCCCATCCTCCTCGGCGAGCCCGGGGTCGGCAAGACGGCGATCGTCGAAGGTCTGGCCCAGCGGATCGTGGAGGGCGCCGTACCGCTCTTCCTGGCGCAGCGGAAGATCCTGGCGCTGGACCTGTCGCTGATCGTGGCCGGCACGAAATACCGGGGCCAGTTCGAGGAGCGTCTGAAGGGGATCCTCAAGGAGCTCAAGGAGAACCAGGACCTCATCGTCTTCATCGACGAGCTTCATTCGCTGATCGGGGCCGGCTCGGCCGAGGGTTCGCTCGACGCCGCCAACATCCTCAAGCCGGCTCTCTCGCGCGGGGAGATCTCGTGCATCGGGGCGACGACCCTGAAAGAGTACCGAAAGTACATCGAGAAGGACCGCTCTCTCCTCCGCCGGTTTCAGGCGATCACGGTCGCGCCTCCGGACGAGGAGCAGACGCTCCGGATCCTCGAGGGAGTCCAGGAGCGCTACGAGAAGTTCCACCGCGTCCGCTACTCGCGTGAGGCGGTCCGAACGGCGGTCTACCAGGCGAGCCGCTACATCCCCGACCGATTCTTCCCCGACAAGGCGATCGACATCCTCGACGAGGCGGGCGCGAAGGTCAAGCTCCGGTCGACCGCCGACACGCAGACGCTCCGGCGCCTCGAGAACGACGTGAAGCAAGTCGTCAAGGAGATGAAGAAGGCGATCTCGGAGAAGGACTTCGAGCGCGCAGTCTTCCTCCGCGAGCGGGAGATCGAGATCAAGGACGAGATCGAGCGGACGAAGTCCGTGGCGTCCGCGGAGTCCTCGTTCGTGGAGGTTGCCCGGCGGGACATCGAGGAGATCATCTCCAGCTGGACCGGGATCCCGGTCACCTCCCTCCAGATGGAGGAGACCGAAAAGCTCCTCCACATGGACGAGACCCTCAAGAAGCGGGTGATCGGGCAGGACCGGGCGATCGAGGCGATCAGCCGGGCCATCCGCCGGTCGCGGCTCGGCGTGAAGAACCCGAACCGCCCAGTTGGGTCGTTCATCTTCCTCGGGCCGTCGGGCGTGGGCAAGACCGAGATTGCGCGCCGGCTGGCCGAGTTCCTCTTCGACAACCCGAAGGCGATGGTCCGGTTCGACATGTCGGAGTTCATGGAGAAGCACGCCGTGTCCAAGCTGATCGGGTCCCCCCCGGGGTACGTGGGGTACGACGAAGGCGGACAGCTGACGGAGCGGATCCGCCGGAACCCCTACTCGCTGATCCTTCTGGACGAGATCGAGAAGGCGCATCCGGACATCTCGAACCTGCTTCTCCAGATTCTCGAGGACGGACAGCTCACGGACGCCTACGGGAACGTCGTCGACTTCAAGAACACCCTGATCATCATGACGTCGAACATCGGGACGAAGTTCCTGGCGACCCAGACTCGGGTCGGGTTCGGCGATACGAAGAACGCTCCCGCGGCGCGCGAGGTGGAAGAGATGGTCCTCAAGGAGCTCCGGCGTGAGTTTTCGCCCGAGTTCACGAACCGGATCGACGAGGTGATCGTCTTCAACTCGCTGGGCGTGGAGGAGCTGCGAGGGATCTGCCGCCTCCTCCTGGACGACGTCGCGGCGACGTTGAAGCACCGGGGACTCTCGCTCGAGGCGGACGACAAGGCCGTCGACTGGCTCCTGGCAACGTCCGGGAACGACGTCCACTCCGGGGCGCGCCCGCTCCGGCGGACGATCCAGCGTTGGGTAGAGGATTCCGTCTCCGAGCTGCTGATCACGTCGCGCGAGCCCCTCGAGCAGCTGGACGTGACGGTCGTGGACGGCCAGCTGCGGGTCATGGCGCGGTCCACCGAGCCCGTCGGGCCGGAGCGGTGAGTGGACATGA
>CALFNC010000210.1 GCA_937902605.1 uncultured Acidobacteriota bacterium
TCAGGTCGACGATCAGCTTCAGCTCGTGGAGGCACTCGAAGTAGGCGATCTCCGGCTGGTAGCCGGCGTTCGTCAGGGTCTCGAAGCCCGCCTTGATCAGGGCCGAGACGCCGCCGCACAGCACCGCCTGCTCACCGAAGAGGTCGGTCTCGGTCTCCTCGGCGAAGGTCGTCTCGATGACGCCCGCGCGGGTGCAGCCGATCCCCTTCGCATACGCCAGGGCCAGCTCCTTGGCGCCGCCCGTGGCGTTCTGATGGACGGCGAGAAGGCCCGGGGTCCCCTGTCCTTCCTTGAAGACCTCGCGTACCCGATGTCCCGGGGCCTTCGGAGCCACCATCGTCACGTCCACGCCGGCCGGGACGTCGATCGTCCCGAAGTGGATGTTGAAGCCGTGGCAGAACATCACCATGTTCCCCTTCGCGAGGTTCGGGGCGACGTCCTCGCGATAGAGCTTTGCCTGACCCGTGTCGGGCGTGCAGAACATGATTACGTCAGCCAGCTTGCTCGCCTGCGCCGGGGTCATCACCGTCACGCCGTCGGCCTCGGCCTTCCCGCGCGACCGGCTCCCCTCCGGGAGGCCGACGACCACCTTCACGCCGCTGTCCTTTAGGTTCAGGGCGTGCGCGTGCCCCTGGCTCCCGTAGCCGAGGATCGCCACCGTCTTCCCGCGGAGCTCGTCGAGGTTCGCGTCGCCGTCGTAGTACATCTTCGCCATGTCGTCTCTCCTGTTCCTTCTGTCGTATGTTTTAGTGACGCCAGCCGACGGCCAGCTCTTCTTCTGAATCGTCCGGCGCCTCCGCGCCCCGCACCATGGCGACCTTGCCGGTCCGCACCATCTCCAGAACGCCCCGGGGCCGCAGCAGGTCGACCAGCCCGTCCACTTTCTTCACGTCGCCGGTCACCTCGACGATGACGGAGTCCGCCGCCACGTCGACGATCTTCCCGCGGAAGATCGAGATCAGGTCGTTGATCTCCGACCGCTCGGTGGCCCCACACTTCACCCGGATCAAAGCGAGATCACGGGAAACGGTCGAGATATGGGTCACGTCGCGGACCTCGATGACCGGAACCAGCTTTCTCAGGTTCGCCTCCACGAGGTAGGCGGGGACCCGGTCCGTCTCGACGACGATCGTCATCCGGGAGATCCCTGGCTCCTCGCTCCCGCCGACCGTCAGGCTGTCGACGTTGAACGCGCGGCGGCGGAAGAGGCTGATGATGCGGTGCAGGACGCCGGGCTGGTCCTGGACGCGGGCGACGAGAGTGTGCCTCACGCGGGCACCTCCGAAGGGTGTCGCCGCTTCGGGCGCCGGATCATCTCGTGCAGGTCGGCGCCGGCCGGCACCATCGGGTAGACGGATTCCTCCGCCACCACCCGGAAGTCGATCAGCGCCGGCCGTCCGCTTCCCCGGACCTTCTGAACGGTCGGGATCACCTCCTCGCGCTTCGTGACGCGGTGCGCGTCCATCCCATGCGCGGCGGCGATCATCGTGAAGTCGGGCGAGAGGATCGGCGTGGCGGCGTAGCGCTTGTCGTAGAAGAACTCCTGCCACTGCCGGACCATCCCGAGGAAGCCGTTGTTGATGACGGCGATCTTGATGTCGAGCTTCTCCTGCATCAGCGTGGAGAGCTCGGCCTGGGTCATCTGGAAGCCACCGTCGCCGGCGATCACCCAGACCTCCGCGTCGGGGCGGGCCATCTTCGCCCCGATGGCGGCCGGCAGCGCGAACCCCATCGTTCCGAGGCCGCCGGACGTCAGGAGCGTCCGCGGTTTCTCGTGCGGGTAGTACTGCGCCTCGAACATCTGGTGCTGGCCGACGTCGCTCACGACGACGGCCCCGCCCGACGTGGCACGCCAGATGTCGTTGATGACGTGCGGCGCCAGGAGCCGGTCCTCGTGGGGCTCGTGCTGGATGTCGCGAGAGCGCGTCTCCCCCTGACCATGCCCGATCTCCTCCAGCCACGCCTCGTGCTTCTTGTCGGAGACGAGCGGTAGCAGCGCCTCCAGGACGGTCCGGAGGTCGTTGATGATCGCGACATCGACGGCGACGTTCTTCCCCACCTCGGAGCCGTCGATCTCCACGTGGACTTTCTTCGACTTCGGCGCGTAGGTCTTCAGGTTCCCGGTCACCCGGTCGTCGAAGCGCATGCCAAAGGCGAGGAGGAGGTCGGCCTCCTGGATCGCTTTGTTGGCGAACGCCTCACCGTGCATCCCCATCATCCCGAGGCAGAGCGGGTGGCTGCGTGGGAAGCCTCCAAGACCGAGGAGCGTCAGCGTCACGGGCGTCCCGGTCCTTTCGGCCAGCGCCATGAGCGCGGCGGAGGCCCCGGACTCGATCACGCCATGCCCGGCCAGGATCAACGGCCGCTCCGCCTCGGCGATCAGCTCCGCGACGGCCTTCAGCTTCTCCAGCTTGACCGGAGGAAGCACCTTCCGGCCCGGAAGGAAGACCGTCTCGGGCCACTCGAAGTCGGTCTTCGCCTGTTGCACGTCCTTGCAGATGTCGACGAGGACCGGGCCGGGGCGCCCCGACCTCGCGATGCAGAATGCCTCGCGGAGCGTGCGGGCCAGGTCCTTCACGTCGGTCACGAGCGAGTTGTGCTTCGTGATCGGGACCGTGATGCCCGTGATGTCCGCCTCCTGGAAGGCATCCGACCCGAGGAGCTTCGAGCCGACCTGCCCCGTGATGAAGACCGTCGGGACCGAGTCCATCATCGCCGTCGCGATCCCGGTGACCAGGTTGGTTGCCCCGGGGCCCGACGTGGCCACAGCCACGCCGACCTTCCCGCTCACCCTGGCGTAGCCGTCGGCCATGTGTGCCGCACCCTGCTCGTGGCGAACCAGGACGTGGTGAATCGAGGGGAAGTCGAGGAGGGCGTCGTAGGCCGGGAGGATCGTCCCGCCGGGATAGCCGAACACCGTCGTCACCCCTTCCCGCACGAGACATTCCCAAAGGATTTGGGCTCCGGTCATCTTCTTCATTTGGTCCTCTCGGGTTTCGTTTCCGGATCTGCCAGGACCGCGCCGTGCGCGGCGTTCGTCACCATCGCCCGGTAGCGCTTCAGCCACCGTCCGGGGGCTGGTTTCAGCGGAGGAAGGGCCTCCGCCGCCCGCCGCCCAAACTCCGCGCCGGACAGGTTCAGGTCGAGCGTCCGGGCCTCGATGTCGATCACGATCTCGTCGCCGTTCCTCACGTAGGCGATCGGGCCCCCTTCGGCCGCCTCGGGGCTGACGTGCCCGATGCAGGCGCCGCGGGTCCCTCCGGAGAACCGCCCGTCGGTGATCAGGGCGACGGTTTCGCCCAGCCCCATCCCCATGATGGCCGATGTCGGGGAGAGCATCTCCTGCATCCCCGGCCCTCCGCGCGGCCCCTCGTACCGGAGGACCACCACGTCCCCCTTCTTGACCTTGCCGGCCGTGATCCCTTCCATCGCCTCTTCCTGGCTGTCGAACACGACCGCGGGGCCGCGGTGGCGCCGCATCGCGGGGACCACCCCCCCGGTCTTGATGACCGCCCCTTCCGGCGCCAGGTTTCCGAAGAGAACAGCCAGCCCGCCCTTCTCGCTGTGCGGATTCGACAGGGGCCGGATCACCTCGGCGTCGCGCGAGGACGCCCCACGGATCGACTCGCCGAATGTCCCCGCGACCGTCGGCCGGTCCAGGTGCAGGACACCCTTCTCGGCGAGGGCCGCCAGGATCGCAGGGACTCCCCCCGCCCGGTGCACGTCGTCCATGTGCCATGGTCCGGAGGGCGAGACCTTGCAGAGGTGCGGCACCCGGTTGGCCACCTCGTTGATCCGACTGAGCGGATAGTCGATCCCGGCCTCCTGTGCGATCGCAAGGGTGTGAAGGATCGTGTTCGTCGATCCGCCCATCGCCATGTCGAGCGCGAACGCGTCGTCAAGAGCATCCTGCGTCACGATCTTCCGGGGGGTCAGGTCGGTCCGGATCAGGTCGACGATCCGCCCGCCGGCCCGGCGGGCCAGCGCCTCCCGCTCCGGGGTCTTCGCCAGCGCGGTCCCGTTGAACGGCAGGGCCAGCCCGAGCGCCTCCATCAGGCAGTTCATCGAGTTAGCGGTGAACATGCCGGAGCACGACCCGCACGACGGGCAGGCCAGGTCCTCCAGCTCCTTCAGCCGGTCGGGTCCGATCTTCCCGGCATGGAGCGCCCCGACCCCCTCGAACACGCTGATCAGGTCGATCGCCTCGCCAGAGCGCGAGCGGCCCGTTGCCATCGGCCCGCCCGACACGAAGACCGTCGGGACGTCGACGCGGACCGCCGCCATGATCATCCCGGGAGTGATCTTGTCGCAGTTCGGGATGCAGACCATGCCGTCGAAGGAGTGGGCTTCGATCATCGTCTCCACGCAGTCGGCGATCAGCTCGCGGGACGGGAGGCTGAAATTCATTCCGGCGTGGCCCATCGCGATCCCGTCGTCCACGCCGATCGTGTTGAACTCGAACGGGACGGCGCCCGCCGCCCGCACCGCCTCCTTGACGATCCGGCCGAACTCCTGGAGATGGACGTGCCCAGGAACGATGTCGACGTAGGAGTTGACCACCGCGACGAAGGGCTTCTCCATGTCGGCGTCGGTTACCCCCGTCGCCTTCAGGAGGCTCCTGTGCGGCGCCCTCTCGATCCCCTTCTTGATTCGGTCCGACCTCATCGCTCCCCCTGTCCTTCGCTTCGTTGTGGAGGTTGCCCAGATAGACGAAGACCCCCGGGTTGCCCCGGGGGTCTGCTGTGGTCTCAGGCTGTCCCTTGCCTTCAGTCCGCAACGCCCCCGGGAGGTCCAATAAGGACCCCGCTAAGTACGAGGAGCAGACCAAGAGGGAGAATGGGTAGGCTCTCGCCGCGCGGCTTCATCTTGAATCCAGGACCATAGGGATTCCGAGACAAGGTGTCAAGGGGTTTCTCCGCCTCCTGCCGGCCGGGCCTCGCCGGGGAGTTGACCGGGAAGGCCGAGTCCCGTACTCTACTTTTCCTGTAGGAATTAGATAAATGCGAATCTCCCAGCGCGGTCTTTACGCCCTCGAGGCGCTCCTTCATCTCGCACAGGCGTGGGAGAAAGGCCTCGTGAAGATCCGGGAGATCGCGGAGGCAGAGGGGATCCCAGAAAAGTTCCTCGAGGGGATCCTCGTCACGCTCAAGAACTCCCGGATCGTCTCGAGCGAGCGGGGTCCCCAGGGGGGCTACCGTCTCCGCCGCCCGCCCGGCGAGGTGATCGTCGCCGACGTGATTCGCCTCCTGGACGGGCCGCTCGCCCCGTTCGGCGATGCCGCCCAGCTCGCGGAGCGGATCCGGACCGAAGAGCGCCACGCCGGCCTCTTCGAGCTGTTCCTCGACGTGAGAAACGCCGCCTCCGCCATCCTCGACCACACAACCCTGTCCGACCTGCTGGAGCGGGATCGCCGGATCCTCGCCGCGCGGCGGAAGAAAGCGCGGAACCACTCATGACATCCCGGCCCTTCGGTGCCGAGCACCGATGTTTGTCTAGTTTGTCAATAGGGATAATATCACTTCTGATCGGCGCCATGGCGGCTCCCTCGGCCGCCGCCCCGCCCCCCCCTCCAGTCACGCTCCTGAACGTCTCATACGACCCGACCCGGGAGCTCTATCAAGACGTGAACGCCGCGTTCGCCCGGTACTGGATGAAAGCGACCGGACAGGAGGTGACGGTCCAGCAGTCGCATGGCGGTTCGGGCAAGCAGGCCCGCGCCGTCCTCGACGGCCTTCCGGCAGACGTCGTCACGCTCGCCCTCGCCCACGACGTCGACGCCATCGCGCGGCAGGGGCTGATCGCGCCGGGCTGGCGGGACCGGCTCCCGAACGCGAGCGCCCCGTACACCTCCACGATCGTCTTCCTCGTGCGGAAGGGAAACCCCCGGAAGATCCGCGACTGGGACGACCTGGCGAGACCCGGAGTCTCGGTCATCACCCCGAACCCGAAGACGTCCGGCGGAGCACGATGGAACTACCTCGCGGCGTGGGGGGACGCCCTCCGGAAGAAAAAGGGCGAGACCGGGGCGCGGGTCTTCGTCGAGGCGCTCTTTCGGAACGTCCCGGTCCTCGACTCGGGGGCTCGA
>CALFNC010000211.1 GCA_937902605.1 uncultured Acidobacteriota bacterium
GTGGCCGTCGTCGGAGACGGCGACGGCGCCCTCGCGGATCTTCTGACGGGCGACGTTCTTGCTCGGGGCGAGGCCGAGAGCCGCAACGAGCGTCGCCATGGCCTCGGGCAGCGGCACCGGGGACGCCGTCTCCTCGGCCTGGACGGGCCCGTCGGCCTTCGCGAACCGTCGCTCGAACTCAGCCTCAGCGGCGGCGGCGGCGGCGACGCCGTGGAAGTCGGCGACGAGCTGCCGGGCGAGGTCCACCTTGGCCCTCTTGGGGTGGAGCGCGCCGGAGGCCACGTCGGCCCTCATCGACTCGATCTCGTGCGGCCGCCGGTCGGTCAGCAGCGTGTAGTAGGTCCACATCAGCTCGTCGGACACCGACATCACCTTGCCGAAGATCTCGTCAGGCCTCTCGTTCACGCCGATGTAGTTGCCCAGTGATTTCGACATCTTCTCGACGCCGTCCAGCCCGACGAGGAGGGGGAGGGTCATGACAACCTGGGCTTCCTGTCCCGACTCGCGCATCAGGTCACGCCCGACGAGCAGGTTGAATAGCTGGTCGGTGCCCCCCAGCTCGACGTCAGCCTCCAGGGCGACCGAGTCGTACCCCTGGCAGAGAGGGTAGAGGAGCTCATGGACGAAGATCGGCTTTCCGGCCTTGAAACGGGTCGAGAAATCGTCTCGCTCGAGGAGGCGGGCGACGGTGTACTTGCCGCAGAGGCGGATCAGCCCGTCAGCGCCGAGCGCGGAGAGCCAGCGCGAGTTGAAGTCGACCTTCGTGGCGACGGGGTCGAGGATCCGGAAGACCTGCGCCTTGTACGTCTCTGCGTTAACGAGGACCTCCTCCCGCGTCAGCTGCGGACGGGTCACTTTCTTCCCGGTGGGATCGCCGATCATCCCGGTGAAGTCCCCGATCAAAAAGACCACCTCGTGTCCCAGCTCCTGGAAGTGGCGCATCTTCCGCAGGATGACCGTGTGGCCGAGGTGGAGGTCTGGAGCGGACGGGTCGAAGCCGACCTTGACCCGCAACGGCTTTCCGGTCTTGAGCGACCGCGTGAGCTTTCTCTCCAGCTCGTCGGCCTGGACGCACTTGTCGATTCCCTTCAGAAGGAGATCCAGCTGCTCGAGAACGGGGGGAAAGCTCATGGTGGGCGGATTGTAGTGGCGACCGGTGTGGATACGGAGGCAGCGGCGTCCGTACACTATCGGGGATGGATACCGACGAGCTGAACCGGCTGATCCGGTCCCTGAACCAAGGCCCCGACGCCGAGGAGGCGGAGCCTCCGATGGAGCTCGTCGGCGAGGACGCCGCGGGAGGCCCAGAAGTCCCTCTTCCCGTCGACCACCCGATCAGCGACCTCCCCCGCCCCATCGCGGCTCTCCTGGCGGAGGCGGCGCGCCGCGGAGCCTCCGATGTGCTCCTCGTGCCCGGATCGCCGCCGGTGATCCGGCGCGCCGGCCGGCTCGAGCCGTGCCCGCCCTCCTCCGGAGACCTCCTTGGCGACACCGAACCGCCCGACCTGCTAGTGGCGGCGCTCGGCCCGGGCGGCCGTCGCCGTCTGGCGAGGGACGGGTCGGTAGACTTCTCCGTGTCGGTGCCGAACGTAGGTCGGGTCCGCGTCAACCTCCACCGAACGAGACGCGGAAACGCTGCGGCGCTCCGGATCCTCCCACGGCGGATCCCGACGCTCGCCGAACTCGGCCTCCCGGAGACTCTCCACGACCTGACCCGGACGGCCCGAGGGCTGGTTCTCGTGACGGGCGCGACGGGCTCCGGCAAGACCACCACGCTGGCGGCACTCCTGGACCGGATCGTCCGGGGCGAGCCGCGCCACGTGATCACGATCGAGGATCCGGTCGAGTTCACTCACCCGAATGCCCGTGCGGTGGTCGAGCAGATCGAGGTGGGAACGGATGCCCCCTCCTTCCACGCCGCTCTCGTCTCGAGTCTCCGGCAGGACCCCGACGTCATCCTCGTGGGGGAGATGCGGGACCTGGAGACGACCCGAACCGTTCTGACGGCCGCGGAGACCGGCCACCTCGTCCTGACAACGCTCCACACCAACGACGTGGCCCAGACGGTCCACCGCATCGTCGACCTCTTTCCCGCCGAGCAGCAGACTCAGGTTCGTTCCCAGCTATCACTCGCGCTCAGCGCGGTGATCTGCCAGCAGCTGATCCCGCGCAAAGACGGAAGAGGACGCGCCGCCGCCGTCGAGGTGCTCCTGGCGACGAACGCCGTCCGGAGCCACATCCGGCGCGGCTCGTTTCACCAGCTCCACAGCGAGCTCACCCTCGGGCGCCAGGCGGGGATGCGGTCGATGGAGGAGTCACTGGCCGAGCTCGTCCGTTCCGGCACCATCGCGGAGAGCGAGGCCCGTCTTCGGGCCTCTCACCCCGATGAGCTCGAGGCGCTTCTTCGCTGAGCGCGCGCGGGCTTCAGCGAACCAGCTGCTCGAGGCGGGCGAAGAGGAATTCGAGGGCGACGGACTTCAATGAGCATCGAAGCAGTGGATTCTTCGTAGC
>CALFNC010000212.1 GCA_937902605.1 uncultured Acidobacteriota bacterium
TCCCTACACGACGCTCTTCCGATCTGGTGTCATCTCCCTGACCGAGAGCGCGACCGCCAACGCCGACGAGTGGCAGGGGAACGTCGCCTCCGAGACATTCCCGGCGGTCACCACGACCGGGTACACGCGGGTCGACTCCTTCTTCAACTCCACGACCGGGGTCTCCCTCCTCAAGCTGCTCAAGATCGCCATCGTCGCCAAGCCGGTCAACGCGGACACGAAGTACAAGGGGCCGGGGGCGCTCGGTATCAGCGTGATGGACTCGGCCGCGGCCCCCGTCAGCACGACGGACCGCTATCGGCGGCGCGTCCTCGACTTCGTCGTCGACCTCAGGAACTACTAGGGATCAGGCGATGGGAAACGGAGACATCATGAACTGCTCTTCCCGCCGTCCGGGGCGTCGCTCCCGCGAGCGCGGCAGCGCCCTCATTCTGGCGATCATCATCATTGGCCTCCTGTCGGTCCTGGGGATCGGCTTTTTGGCCCTGACGACGACCGACTACCAGATCGCGAACACCGACGCGATGCTCACCAAGGGGCTCTACGCGGCCGACTCGGGGATCCAGTGGGCCTCGTCGCAGCTCTTCAAGAAATACCCGGCCGCGTACATGTCGCCCGGCTCGACGGGAGCGACCATCAACTCGGCGCTCCTGTCGAGCAACCTGCCGCGGGTCTCGTCCGGGAGCTCCGACACGCGGGTCACCCTCACCAGGCCGTTCCTGATCGGCCAAGTCCAGTCGGTGGGGTCGCAGGTGGGGGTCTGGTTCGATTGCCAGTGGACCTTCACCGCGCAGGCGACGATGACGAACCCGCTCGACTCCAGCGACGTCATCCAGAAGACCATCCAGGCCGATGGGATCGCCGGCCCGATCCAGTTTAGCTGCAACTGAGGATCGCCCGATGAAGACTCACCTGAGCCCGGTCCGGGAGAGGAAGACGAAGGGGGAAGCCATGCAAAGCGCGAGCGCCGAAAAGCGGAGCGGAGGATTCCACGGGCGGGCGAAGGGGCCTTCGCTGGCCCTCGCCGGGCTGGCCGCCGGGGCCGTCCTGCTCGCCGCCACGGTGACGGCGGACGACAAGGACATCCTGTCGACGCTCACCCAGCGTCCCGGGATTCTCGTCCTCCTCAGCAACGCGAACTCCATGGCGCAGACGGTCAACGGCCAGTACGGGGCCGTCGGAGGCGCCGACTCGGTCGACGCCAAAATGCGGCAGGCCAAGGACGTCCTGAGCACCTTCATCGTGGCCAACACCACGGCCGACTGGGCGCTCGCCACGCTGGAACGCGGCACGAAGGTGTCGGGGATCAGCCAGAAGGAGTTCATCTACATGCAGGTCGGCACCGACTTCGTGGGTGCCGGCGCGGCCTATGCTCAGGCAGACGGCGTCTGGGAGAGGTGGGGCGGGAGCTACTACCAGTACACCGCGACCGCCACCGACGGGTACGGCAACGTCTACACGCTCGCGGGCAAGCCGACGGCCACGGCGGCGGAGGTGGCCGCGTGCACGACTGGAAGCAGCCCACATTGCCACAAAGCCGGGCTGACATTGATGCCCCCGGCCGGCCAGGTGTGGGACCAGTTCCACGGCAAAGACGGCAGGGCGGGGCACAGCAACTACATCCTCCGGCCTCTCCCCGCCGGAACGGCCCTCGCCAACGCCCTTGACTGCATCGTCGAGTACATCTCGAGCGGCAGCTACTACGACTTCAATCTCAAAGCCGCAGGGACCCCCAACACGACGGTCACCGTCACGAAGGCCTACTACCATCGAAACAATGCCAACACCGCCGACTGGGTGCTGATGGAAGGCCCCGTCCCCGTCACCTACACCTACGTCCAGGGATTTGTGCAGGTGGCCGGCGGCGAGGCCGGGAGCCAGGGAGCCGTCTCCGCGGCCAACGACAACGGCGGCAACCCGCTCAAGGACAACTCCGCCTACGAGGATCGGAACACCAACAACGGCGCCTCGAATTCCTGCAACTCCTGGGAGACCGGGAGCAACACGCCCCCGTCGGTCCCCTTCCCGGCGACGTCCGGGGCGAACAAGGACGCCATCGTCAGCCAGCTCCGGACGCTCGACCAGCTGGTCAACTTCGACTCCACGACCGGCACCTACAGCGCGTACGGTACGCTCAGCGACGTCGTCAACAACGTCATCTCCCCCGTCTGCAAGGCCTGCGTCAACAACGTCTACGCTAACGGCGTCGTCCCGTACCTCCAGGGCCTGACGCTCGGCGCGTGCCGGAAGAACTACGTCATACAAGTGCTCGACTACATCGTGGCGACGGACGCGGCGGACCCGTGCTCGAGTTCTCACGCCGCCGGCGCCCTGACTGCCCTGAACGTGCCGGTCTTCTCGATCTATTACGGGGCGCAGACGCACTCCACCTGTAACGGCTGCTTCATCGAGTGCCTCCCCGCAAAGACCGGAGGGAGCACGATTTCCCCCCCGGGCTATTACTACGTCTCCGACGCGACGACGCTGAGGGCCGCTCTCGAGGCGATCGTCTCGAGGATCGACGAGAACACGAAGGACTTCGCCACCGCGACGGTCTCCTCGGTCCAGACGCAGACGCAGCAGATGGCCTACCTCTCGACCTTCAACGGCTCGAGCAAGCGCTCGATCTGGAACGGCCGCATCAAAGGGTACGTCCTCGACGCGAACGGGAACGTCGCGATCGGCACGAAGTCGATCACCGACCCGATCACGAACATGGTGAAGTCCTTGACCAAGGTTCCCTCGAACGACCCCCAGTACCTGATGTGGAACGCTGGGGCAAACCTGGGGAAGATCAGCGCGGCGACGCTGGTGTGGCCCGTGGGAGCCGACTGGAAGACACCCGACGCCGACGGTTCGCTGACGACGCTGGACCCCGCGGTCCACGGCAACTACACGGTCTCCTCCTACCGCGACGAGAGCACCAGCACGCCGACGACGATCCCGACCTACACGTGGCCGGGCCGGAAGCTCGTCTACGCAGAGGAGCCGTCGACGGCCGGGACGGTCCCGGAGGTCGCGAAGGACTGGGCGTTTCCCTTCACGATCCCGGCCGCCTGCACGTCGCCGAACCTGGATCTTTCGCACTGCGGGTCGTGGTGGAAGCTGAAATACTGGTACCTCAACTACCCGACTCCCCCGCTCCCGACGTCGTCGACGGCAACGGCCGACCGGAACACGAACGAGGTCCTCCGTTTCATCCGGGGGGACCGGAGCAAGGTCGTCTACGAGGTCGGCGTCCGGAACGGGCTCTATACCGCGCTGCCCCAGTCGAACGAGGCGCACCTCTACAACGACATCGCCTCGGACAACACCTTCAACGGGGAGATGAGGCTGGGGGACATCTTTCACTCCGACCCCCAGATGATGACCGTCCCGAATACCTACCCGTACCAGGGGCTGACCGGCTACCAGGACTTCAAGACGAAGTACCAGTACCGGCGCCAGGTCCTCTTCGCCGGGGCGAACGACGGCCAGCTCCACGCCTTCGACGCAGGGGTCTACCGCCGCGCCCAGAACACCACGACCTGCCCCGACGGCACGGCGGCGGACGGCAGCGGCGCCGGCGGAGGCGGGTGCTTCGACAACGGGACCGGGACCGAGCTGTTCGCCTACATCCCCAGGACCATCGTCTCGAACTTCGACCAGCTCACCCATGGCCTCGCGTACGCACCCGCCCCGTACCACTGGACGAACGACGGCGGTACCACGATCGGGGACGTCTACGTCTCGAACAACAGCGCCGCGGCGACAACCCGGGCCTGGCGCACGGTCCTGGCGGGGTCGACACGGGAGGGGTCCGTCCCCTATGTCACGAGCACGGGCCAGTCGGCGCCGATGGGTGCGGTCTACCTCCTCGACATCACCCAGCCCGACCCGCTCGACGCCACGACGCACCTGGCGACGAGCGGCGCCAAGGCCCCGCCCGGATGCCTCCCCAGCACGTCCGCCCCCTCGTCCTATCCGGCGACGAACTGCGCCACCGACAGCAACGGCGCCCGGACGGGGTGGCCGCGCATCCTGTGGGAGTTCAACGACACGCCCTCGAACGGCATCCCGGCGCTCGCCGGCTTCACCGACCCGCCGGCGAACGTTCCATCGGACCTGGACGCGATAGGGGAGATCGGCCGCAACCGCCCCGACCTGGGGGAGGCCTGGTCCCGGCCCGCCATCGGCCGGATCGAGGTGAAGAAGGGGACGACCACCGGCACGATCAACCAGCACACGTGCCTCGCCGCCTCATCGGTGACGTGCGAGGACCTCTGGGTCGTCATCTTCGGCGGCGGGTTCCACCGGGGCCGGCAGAACAGCCAGGGCAACTGGCTCTACATCCTGAACGCCGAGACGGGCGAGGTCCTGTACAAGGCCAACAAGGGGACCCCCAACTCGGACGGCACCGGTACGGCGGTGTCGTTCGGCTCGATCCCGGCGGAGGTCTCGGCCCTCGACACGAACGTCGACGGATACCTCGACCGCCTCTACTTCGGCGACGTGAACGGCCGGATGTGGAAGCTCGATCTGACGGCCGACGCGACGCACGGCGTCTACACGCCCTCCTCGAGCCGCCTGGCGAGCAAGGTCACCGGCTGGACGCCGTTCCTCCTCTTCGAGTCACAGAACGCCCCATCCACCTGCTGCGCCGCCGGGACGCAGTTCCGGACGGCGCTGAACGCCGCGTCCAACCCGCCGAACTCGATCTACTACCGGCCGTCGGCGGCCTACCTGGGGATCAACGCCTCGAGCCAGGTGATGATTGGGCTCGGCTGGGGGTCGGGCGAGCGGGACGACATTCTGGGGACGGGGTCCGCGATCGGCTCGAACACCGCCACATACAACACCTACTACGTCATCGACGACCCCGGCACCGTGACGTCGACCCTCCACGTCTCCGACCTCACGCAGATCGTTTCCACGCGGACGGTGACCGGATCCGGAACGTCCGCGATCGCCTTGGTCGGAGCGACCGTCGCCTGCTCCACGAACATCGCGAAGCTGGGCAAGGGCTGGTACATGAACTTCCCGGGCTGGGGCGAGGTGAGCAGCTCGGGGAGCACGATCACCGGCGAACGGGTGATAGCGGCCCCGCAGGTCTTCGCCGGGCACTTCCTGATCAACACCTTCACGCCGAGCCCGGTCCAGATCCTGGGGACGGGCGCCTGTGCCTACGGCGGCCACGCCTACCTCTGGGACATCTCGATCAACCTGGGAGGGCTCACCTCGTCGAACTGCTCGACTCCGCCGACGGGGATGGTCTCCGGGACCGACCCCCAGCAGGTTTTCGTCACGCAGACGACGCTCTACACGGCCCAGAGCGGGAACGTGAAGGCGATCACGATGGGCGCGTCCAGCGAGGTTGAACCGACCACTCCGGCCCCTACGCGGAAGTCGAAGCTGAAGAACTGGAAGGAAGTCAACTGAGCGGCGGGGACGCCGCGGAGCCGCCGCCGAGTCTGCCAGGGCGTCTCATCGGCCGGGTGGCGGTGACGCAGGCCGGACTCCTGCTCGTCTGCTGGTTCGGCC
>CALFNC010000213.1 GCA_937902605.1 uncultured Acidobacteriota bacterium
GGTCCTGGATGTCCTTCAGGCGCGCCCGCTTGCCGGTGAGGATGTAGTCGCTTTCGCCATCGCGGCTGACGCGCCGGGTGATCGTCACCTCGCCGCCCGTCTCGGCCCACTGGTCGCCGCCGCGCGACTCGAGCGTCAGGGAGACTTCCGCCATCCCCAGCGGGCGGCGGCGAACCGACCCGTTGAAGATCACATCCTCCATGGTGTTCCCGCGCAGGACCCTCGCGGACTGCTCCCCCAGCACCCACTGGACGGCGTCGCAGATGTTCGACTTCCCCGACCCGTTTGGCCCCACGATGGCGGTGATGCGGCCCGGGAGGGTGAGCGATGTCTTGTCGACGAACGATTTGAAGCCGAGGATCTCGAGTTTCTTGAGTCGAAACATGGCGGCGGTAGGGGGCGGACGCTAGCACGATGGCCGCGAGAGCGACAGGGGGACCCGCGTCCGGTTTCAGGAAGGCGAGGCGTACATGGCGCGGATCAGCCCTCCGCGCGAGGAGACGCCGAGCTTTGCGAAGACGTGCTTGAGGTGGTCCTTCACCGTGTATTCGCTGATGAAGAGCTCGCCGGCGATCTGTGCGTTCCGAAGCCCCCGGAGGACGCCTCCGATCACCTGTGCCTCTCGGTCGGAGACGCCGCGGGCGGACAGAAGGGGACGGATGTCGTCGAGGACGATCGGCGCGCGCTCGAGCAGGGTGACGACCCGGACCGGAGAAGGCGACGCGCCGCCCTCATCGACGGCGGTGAGGCGTGCCTCGAGGGAGCGGCCGTTGGAGAGCGCCATGTGCTCGCGGCACTCGGTGGCGCAGCCGGCTGCGAGCCGGATCAGGTGGGAGAGGAGGGGCGTAGTGCCGCGATCGCCGGCCAGGACTGCCAGCCCCTCCTCCGTCTGCCGGGAGAGGAGGGCGTCGGCGGCCTCGTTGGCGAACAGGATCGTCCCCGAGCCGTCCAGGATCAGCATCGGCGACTCGGTCCGCTCGAGGGCCGCCAGGAGCCGTCCGCGCGCGGTCCGGTCGATCTCGTTCCGGGCGGCCTGCTCGAGGATCTGCGCGACGAAGGGACGGAGCAGCTCGAACCGCATCCTCTCGGCGCCGGTCCAGGGTCTGCGCCTCCTCCTATGAAGGCGGAGGTCCCCCTCGACGAGCCCCGGCGCCGAGAACGCCACCGAGAGCGCCGACGGGTCCGGCGGCGCGGGCGCCGCGCGAAGAGGTCGTGCGCCCGAGGTGTGCTTCCCCAGGAACCGCCGGCGGTAGTGGCGCTGCTCCGGGTGGAAGAGAAAGAGGAGCTCGACCGCATCGGGGTCGATGGCGGCGCGGAGCATCTCCAAGATGCGCGTGAGCGCGGCATCGTGGCGCGTCCGAAACGGGGCCGAGTCGATGAACAACCCTGGCAACGGCGCCCTCCGGGCCCGATTCTATTCGGTGGACTGCTTTTGGTGACCGGAGACCGTACACATCGGTTTCGGGCAGTGGTAGGATCTGTTTGAACGAGGTATCGCTCGGGGGCCACGTTTAGGAGTCACACCATGCTCAGCTTTGAAATTCGTAAGCCCGGTGGGGAATCCGAGGTACGAAAAGTCCACCGGGATGTCATTCACATCGGAGCATCCTCCGGAAATGACCTCGTCGTGCGCGCCCGCGGCGTCCTGGGGCGCCACGCACGGATTTCCGTCGTCGGCGAGGAGCTCCGCCTCGACGTCCTGGGGACAGCGCCGGGATCCGACGTGACGCTCAACGGGTCGGTCGTCAAGAGCGTGGCGCTCTCGGCCGGCGACCGGATCGCCATCGGCGAGGCGAGTATCACGCTCCTGAATGGCCCGCCGCCGAACCCGAACCGGATGTCGGCGCCGCCGGCCCGAGGCCGGGACGCGTTCTCGGTCGCTTCGGCCGCTCTCTCGATGCCCCCGCAGCCGCCACCGGCGGCGCCCGTGTCAACTCATGTTGCCCCGGCGCCCGCGCCTCCCCGGTACCCGTCGGAGATCCGCCCGAGGATCACCGCCACGCCCGCCGAGCAATACCCAGCGCTTCGGCGGAGCGACTCTGGGACGATGGCGGCGGCCGGACCGCTCCGCCTCGCGGACCTCTGGGCAGAGGTCTACTCGCGTCTCCGCCGTCCGTCGCCACTGGACGAACGCCTGCAGGAGATCGCCTCGTACCTCGCGGGGGCGTCGCCGATCCACAGCATCGCCTTCCTGTCGGTCTCCGACCACGCCGCTGGCGAGGCGGTTGCCGCGATCTGGAAAGGGTCGATCCCGCGGCCCTCGCGGCGGACCATCGCCGAGGTCCTGGAGAAGGTTGGCCAGGTCGACGTCTTCGAGGCGGGGAGCCGCATCCGCATCTACCCGGTCCTCCGTCCCGGGGCCGAGGCGGTCGGTCTGGCGATGGTGCCGCTCGAGATCGCCACGGCCCCTGGCATCGGCGACGTCCTGATCCAGCTCGCCGCCGCCGTCGGGTTCATCCACGCCGAGCGCTCGGAAGCGCCGTTTGGCGAGCGGGGGACGGCGCTCCCGCCCGTCCCGTCCGTGGGCGTGGTCGAGGATCCGTTGTCGATGCTCATCGGCAGCTCCCTCGTCGTGCAGAACCTCCGGACCTCGCTCCAGCGGGTGGCGGCCGCTCGTGCGCCGGTCCTGCTGGTCGGCGAGGTCGGGACCGGGAAGTCCCTCGTCGCGGACATCCTTCACGCCCTCTCGCCTCGCCGACTGCGCCCCCTCGTCCGGGTCGCGGCCACGGCCTCGACCGCCGCTGCGCTCGAGGAGGACCTCCTCGGGTCGGGCGCCCCGGGGGAGCGTCGTAGGCGGGCAGGGCGATTGTTCGAGGCGGACGGTGGGACGCTCTTGATCGAGGAGGTCGGGGACCTCCCAGCCGCGACTCAGGCGCTCATCTACCGGCTTCTCGAGGCGCGCGAGGTCGTGGCGGCGGGGGGCCGCTCGGTCCCGCTGGACATCCGTGTCATCGCCACCTCGAGCCGGCCGCTCAGCCGGACGGTCGAGGAGGGGGCGTTCCGGGACGACCTCTACTTCCGCCTGTCGTCCCTGTCACTGCGGCTCGCGCCGCTGAAGGACCGCAAGGAGGACCTTCCGGCGCTCATCGATGCCTTCGCACAGCGGCACGGCGGGCCCTCGGCGTCCCGCTTCGACGTCGAGGCGATGAACGCCCTCCTCAACTACTCCTACCCCGGGAACGTCCGCGAGCTCGAGAACGAGGTCCGGCGCCTGGCCGCGCAGTCGGAGGGGGCGGAGGTCGGGCTCCCCGACCTCGACCCGAAGTTCCGGGAGGAGCGGGTCGAGCTGGCGCTCGCCGAGAGCGAGGACCTGAAGGAGATCGTGGAGAAGGTCGAGCGTCAGGTCATCGAGCGGGTCATGAGGAAGGTGCGCGGGAACCAGTCCCTCGGCTCCCGCCTCCTGAATATCTCGCGCGGCAGCCTGATCGCCAAGCTGAAGATGTACGACATCAAGGACTTCCGGTACCTCAAGCGGGCGGGAGAGTAGGCGGGGGGAACGCGGGGCCGCGCGGCGGCCCGGCGGATTAGTCAGCGCTTCTTCTTCCGCTTCCGGGTGGAGGGAGGGGCGCTTTCAACTTCCTCCGCGGCTTGCTCCCTGGCGCGGAACGCCGGGATCAGGAGGAAGAACCCCCAGAGGGCGAACGGCAGGGCGTACTTGAGGACGATGTCGAAGAAATACCGTCCGGTCGCGAAGACCTCGCGCTCCCAGCGAGGGTAGTGCCACTCGCTCCAGGCCCCGAGCCGCGTCGCCCACGTGGCCTCCACGGTGAGGACCACGTGAAGGACATGGGAGGCAAACAGGGCGGCGACGCATCCGAGGCCCCGGCGCACGAGCCGTCCCGAGGCCGCGCCGGGCGTGGCGCCCCAGAGCGCGAGGAGCAGGGCGAGGTTCGCGGTGATCGACGCCGGGTCGAAGCCGGGGCGCCCGGAGCGGCTCCCGAAGTCGCTCCTGCGGAAGATGACGACCCGGGTCGACTGCCACTCGATGAAGGTGGCAGAAGGACGCTCGACGGCACGGATCACGGTCTCCGAGACGGCCACGACCGACTCGCCCCACACCGACGCCAGGCCCAGGAACCACAGGAGGAGCGCTCCGGCGGCCGCGAGCGGGAGTCTAAGGACGAGCCGTCTTGCGCTCGGGTCGAGGCGGGAGAGCAAAGCGATCGGCCCAGATGATCCAGAAGATGACCCCCGACAGGATCACGCCGATCTGCCAGAGGACGGTGTGCGACTCCTCGAAGATCTTCGGGAAGTGAATCCCGATGTAGAAGAGCGAGACGATCCGGACCAGGTTGACGAGCTGGATCGCGACGAAGCCCCCCGCGAGCCCGAGGAGGCGAGCCTTCCATGAGGCGGGAAAGGCGAGGACGGCGGCGGCGAAGATGAAGATCGTCTCGAGGCCGTTGCACCCGTTCCGGATGTTCACGGAGAAACGAGGGGACGCGATCGTCGTCCCGACCATCACGGTGGGTTCGCCGAACAGTCGCGCAGCAAGGCCTCCCACCCGGGCCACCCCCGACGTGAACGGCTCGACGAGGAGATCGTTCATCGGCTTCGGGGCGACGGCGAGGAAGAACAGGGCGAGCAACGCGCCGAACTTCAGGAGAAACGCGATTTCCTTCCGCACGCTCCGCAGGATAGCGCGAACGCCGGGTATCGCTAAACTCCTTTCCATGGGCGATCTGACCTCCCGCGCCTTCGGACGGACCCTCACGGCGGCCCTGATCCTCTTCGGCTTCCTGACGGTGGGGGCCCTGTTCCTCTTCGGCCACCTGCTGTTCCGCACGCTCAGCAAGGAGATGATGGAAGGGGCCCTGGTCGATTCGAAGCTGGACGCAGAGCGGATCGCGCGCGGCGTCGCCGAGCGGTCCGCCGGGGATCTCTATTCGCTCACGACCCGCCAGACGGAGATCGACCAGTTCGTGGGCAATACGCTCTCCGAGCGGAAAGTGCTCAACGAGGTCCGGGTCCTCGATAAGAACGGCCGGGTCGTCTACCAGTTCAAGAGCTCGCTGCAGGCCGCGCCGACGGAGACGCTGCCGCCGGAGGGACGGAAGGTCGTCCCGATCAACCCCGGCGAGACGCTCGAGACGCTCCCGCGGAGCGTCGAGACCGTCGTCCCGATCCGCGACCCGTTCGACATCGAGGTTCCGATCGGCGACTTCGGCGTCCTCCGGGTCGGCCTCTCGCGCAGGGAGCTGGAGGGGCGGGTCGAGGGCCTCCGGAAGACGCTTTACCTCCGCACCTTCGCGGCCGCGGCGGTCGCGCTGCTGGGGATCGGCGCGGCTTCGGTGGCGGTCGTCCTCCTCTTCCAGAGGAACAAGCGGGTCGAGGAGGCGAGGATCGAGGCGGAGCGCCGGGCGGAGCTGGGAGAAGTCGCGGCCGGCCTCGCTCACGAGATCCGCAACCCGCTCAACGCGATGGGCCTGAACCTCGAGCTGCTCGAGGAGTCGCTTCAGCCGGGGGCGGCGACGGGGGAGCTCCGTCTGGGCGCGGCGAACGCCGCGGACCTCGCGCAGGCCGTGCGGCAGGAGACGAACCGGCTCTCGCGCCTCCTCTCGGACTTCCTGTCGTACGCGCGGCCCTCGCCGATCACGCCGGTCCCGGGCGACCTCAACGAGCCGGCGTCGGAGGCGTTGGCGTTCCTCGCGCCGGAGGCCTCCCGCCGGAACGTCCGCCTCACCTTCGTGGCGCACCCGTCGCCAGCACGGGCGCTCCTCGACTCCCAGCGCGTGAAGCAGGTCGTCCTGAACCTGGTC
>CALFNC010000214.1 GCA_937902605.1 uncultured Acidobacteriota bacterium
GGAGACGGGAAGGATGAACGCCGCGATCGATCGGAGACCACCGCGCCTGCCGTCCCTCCCGAGGGCGATCGCTAGGAAGGCGACCGGGACCGTCAGCCAGAGGACCGGCTTGAGGAGGCACGCCGCCGCCCAGAGAGCCCCGCCCGCCCAGCCGGCTCGAGGCGAGACCGCAGGGTCGTCGAGCAGCTTCGAGGCGGCAAAGGCGAGCGCCGCGGCGGCCCACGGCTCGACGAACGACTCGGCCGCGTACGGCCAAAGGAAGGTCCCAGCCAGGAACGCCGGGCCCCAGAACGGTGAGGCCGAGGGCTTGAGCCGCCGAGCCAGCGAAAGAAACGCCAGGGCGGAGAGGCCCGCCCCGGCCGCCCACGTCAGCGAGACCGTCGCGTCGAGGCTCTCGGAGCTGAGGGCACGCCGCAGCGGCCAGACCGCGGCCGCGAACGGGAGCGGGAGGAGCGACGGGAAGAGACCGTACTTAGAAGGTCGCGCGCCGGCCGGGAACGCCTTCAGCGCCTTTGCGCCACCGGGAGGCATGGGCGCCGGACTCCCGGCGATCAGGATCTCCAGCGCTTCGGAGACGACCTCCGCGCCGTCGGCGGTGGTGACGCCCCGGCCGGAGAAGGCGCCCGCAAGGACGAGACCGGTGGCCAGCGCGAAGACGAGACCGTCCCGAGGACGGCTCTTCTTCACCGCGTGGCGCTCCCCGTCCCCGCGAGCTCCTCGTCTACGGCGCGGCAGATTGCGTGGATCACGGCGAGGTGGAGCTCCTGGACGTGCGCGGTCTCGACCGACGGGACGACCACGCCGACGTCCCAGCGCGCCGCCTCGTGGCGTCCCTTCTCCCCCGTTAGGAAGACGGTCGTCATGCCGCGCGCCTTCGCTGCCGCGAGGGCCTTCAGGACGTTCGGGCTTCGGCCCGACGTCGTCAGCGCGAAAGCGATGTCCCCCGGGGCGCCGAGCGCCTCGACCTGCCGGGCGAAGACCGACTCGAAGTCGTAGTCGTTCGCGCACGCGGTCAGGATCGCCGTGTCGGTCGTGAGGGCGATTCCGGGCAGGGCCCGACGGTCGTCGCGGTACCGCACCACGAGCTCCGCCGCGAGGTGCTGCGATTGGGTGGCGCTGCCGCCGTTCCCAAACGCGAGGACCCGGCGCCCCGATAGGAGCGCGTCCGCTACCGCCTTCGCCGCGGCCTCGACCGACGCCGACATCACCCTCGCGGCCGCGATCGTCGCGGCCAGGCCGTCTAGGTGCGCCGTCCAGCTCATTCGCTTCTCACGCGCCCTTTCATCCGCGCCACCATCGACGACGTGGAGCGCCCCTCGATCAGCGGGATCAGAACCACCTCGCCGCCGTATGCCCTCACGAACGGCGCCCCGACCACGGTCGCCTCGGTGTAGTCGCCGCCCTTCACGAGAACGTCGGGACGGATCGTCCGGATCAGGTTCTCGGGAGTGTCCTCCCCGAAGATCGCCACGAAGTCGACCGCGTCGAGCCCACCGAGCACTTCGGCGCGGTCGTGCTCCGAGAGAACCGGGCGCTCCGGTCCCTTGAGGCGGCGGATCGAGTCGTCGCTGTTGAGGCCCACCACGAGGACGTCGCCTAGCCTCTTCGCCTCCGTCAGCAGCCGGACGTGGCCCGGATGGAGCAGGTCGAAACAGCCGTTCGTGAAGACGACCCGCCGGTGGCCCCGGTGGAGCATCGCGGCGAGCGCCGGAAGGTGGGAGCGGTCGATCCCCTTGTCCGCCGGCGAGCCGCCTGTCCCGTCGAGAAGGTCGGCCCAGTGGATCGGCGCGGTCCCGGCCCGTGCCACCGCCGCCCCGGCGGCGCGGTTGGCAGCCTCGGCGGCGGAGGGGAGGTCGAGGCCTGCGCCGAGGGCCACGCCGAGCATCGCAAGGACCGTGTCGCCCGCCCCGGTGACGTCGAAGACCTCCCGGGCTCGAGAGGCGATCGGCACCGGCGCCTCGTCCCGCCGGATCAGGAGCATCCCCTCCTCGGAGAGCTTGACCAGGAGCGCGTCGCAATCGAGCTCCCGGCGGAGCGACTCGCCGACAGACGCGACCGTGGCCCGGTCGCGCGCCAGATGCCCGCTCACCTCCTCGAGCTCCTTCCGGTTCGGCGTCACGACCGCAGCGCCTCGGTAGCGGCCGTAGTCGCGCCCCTTCGGATCGACGAGCGCCGGAATCCCCTTCCGCCTCGCCTCGCCGAGAAGCGTCGATGTCACGCGGGCCGTGAGCGTCCCCTTCGCATAGTCCGACAGGAGAAGGACGTCGGCCTCGGCGAGCGCCTCGAGGGCTGCGCGGAGGAGCGCCTCCTCGGCTGCGGGCGAAAGCCCCGCCGCGATCTCCTGGTCGACGCGGAGCAGCTGGCGCCCATCGCTCATCATCCGGCGCTTGACGGGCGTCGTCCGGAGCGGGACGACGACGACCGTGCCGCCCCCGCCGGGGAGCGTCGTCAACCGGCGGGCGAGCCACGCCCCCTCCTCCTCAGGTCCGACGGCGCCGAGGGCCACCGACCGGGCGCCGAGGGTGGCGAGGTTCTCGACGACGTTTCCCGCCCCTCCGGCCCGCCGGCTCATCGCCGAGAGGGCGAGGAGCGGCACCGGCGCCTCGGGGGCCACGCGAGAGACGCTTCCCGTCCAGGTCTCGTCGAGCATCAGGTCGCCCACGACTGCCACGGTCACGTTCGGCGCCGCGGCCGCGAGAGCCGCCAGCTCGCGCGGAGTCATTCCTTCTCTCCCAGGCCCAGGACGAGCGCCTTGGCGATCAGCGGAAGAAGGATCTCATGGTGCCCGGTCAGGGCGAACGACTGCCCCCCCGCCATCACCGGCCGCTTCAGCACGTTCTCGCCCGGACGGTAGTGCCGGATCATGTCCAGGTCGACGGTGGTGAAACCGCGGACATCGTGTCCCAGGTTCCGCGCCATCGAGAGAGCCTTCAGGAAGACTTCCGGGAGGATGACCGCCGACCCGGCGTTGACCCAGACGCCGCCGTCGCCGAGCCTCGCGACGACGTCCCGAATGACGAGGAAATCGCGATACGACATCTCGCCTACGAGGGCGCCGTCCATGCCCGGATGCTGCGCGAGAGTGTCGGTGCCGACTGCCACGTGGACGCTCAGCGGGATCCTCTTCCTGGCCGCAGCAGCGAAGAGCGAGAGGTTGCGGTGCGGCATCCGGCTGGAGGCGATCGACTCGCCGAGCGCCCGCCCATAGCCCCACCCTTTCCCCCGCCCGGCCCGGAGGGCGCGAAAGATGCCGATCCCCGTCTCCCGGCTCATCCCGAATTCACCGTCCAGGAGGACCGAGCCGACGTCCTCCGAGGTCTTCCCGTGGAAGGCCACCTCGAAGTCGTGGATCCCGCTCGCCCCATTCGTCGCGAGGGCTGTCACGAACCCGCGCTCGACCAGGTCGATCACGACGGGAGAGAGCCCCGTCTTCAGCACGTGGGCGCCGAAGGCCAGGACGACCGGCTTCTTCCGCCGCCTGGCCTCCGCGATCGCCGTCACGACCCGGCGGAGCGAGTCGGCCGCGAGGATCGAGGGCAGGCCGTTCCAAAAGTCCACGAAGGAATCGCGTTCGGAGGGCGCCGACGCGAAGTCCTCGACCTTCACCTTGAAGGAGCGCGTCGCAATCGGGTACGTGGTGACTTTCTTCCGGGCGGCCATCAGGGGGAAGGATGCCCTGCCTTCACCGATTGGGGAAGGGCCTCGAGCCGCGCCAGCCCTTCCGCCAGCGTCCTCGCCAGGATCGTCCCGGGCGCCTTCTCCTCCACCGCACGCCGGTGGGATCGTCCGTGCCCTGTCAGAAGGTGGACCGCCGCCGCGCCGAGCGCGACGGCGGCCCCTACGTCGTCCCACTTGTCACCGACCACCGCGCATCGCTCAGGCCGGAGCCCGAACGCCCGGATCGCCCGCCGGTGGAGGGCGGTCCCCGGCTTCCGGCAGCGGCATCGGCGGGTATAGGCGGCCACGGTCCCTCCCGGATAGTGCGGACAGACGAGGAACCCGGCGAGCGGGACCCCTCGCACCCGAAGGCGCCGTTCCACCTCGGCGTTGACCGCGTTCACGTCGTCCCACGTCAGGCGCCCCCGCGCGATCCCCGACTGGTTCGTCACGACGAAGAGGAGCGTCCCGGCATCCGTGAAGCGCTTCAAGCCCGCCGCGGCGCCGGGAGAGAGGCGGACGCCCGAGGGGTCGGAGAGATACCCCCGCTCGACGATCAGCGTCCCATCCCGATCCAGGAAGAGCGCGTCGAAGAGGCGCCGGCGCGCGGTCAATGGACGACCGGGGCCGCGAGCGCGGTCTGGTCTCCCCTCCTCACGCATCTTCCATCGCGGTCCGGAACGCCTGCGAGGAGATTCTCTCGAGGACGGCGCTCTCCTCGGCGATCGCTCCGCGGCCGTTCACCCGGATCCGAAGGACGCCCGGCACGACCCGGCCCATGACCGCCGCTGGCACGCCGAGGCGGCGGGCGGCCGCCAGGACCGGTCCCTCCTCCCCCGGCGGGATCGAGGCGAGGACGCGTGGGGCCGACTCCGAGAAGAGCGCGCGGGCCGCCGGAAGCGCGGTCACCAGGTCGAGCTCGGCGCCTAGTCCTGAGCCGAAACAGGCCTCTGCGGCGGCCACCGCGAGCCCGCCGTGGGAGAGGTCGTGCGCCGACGCGAGTCTCCTCTCCGACGCCAGCTCCACCAGCAGGTCGACGAGCGCCCTCGCCGCGTTCAGGTCGAGGGACGGACAGGCGCCCTCCTCCCGCCCGAGAACCGTCGCGAGGTACTCGCTGGCGCCCATCTCGTCCCGCGTCTCGCCGAGGAGGACGACGACGTCCCCTTCGCGGACAAAACGGCACGGGACGGCGTGGGCGACGTCCTCGAGCAGGCCCACCATCCCGATCGTCGGTGTCGGGACGATCGAACGGCCGTCCGTCTCGTTGTAGAGGGAGACGTTCCCGGAGATGACGGGGGTATCGAGGGCTCGGCACGCGTCGGAGATTCCCCGGACCGCCGCGGCGAGCTGCCCGAGGATCTCGGGCCGCTCGGGGTTGCCGAAGTTGAGGCAGTCGGTCACGGCGAGGGGACGCGCCCCCGTGACCGCGCAGTTGAGCGCCGCCTCCACCACCGCGTGGGCCGCGCCGAGGCCGGGGTCGGCCGTCACGAACCTCGGGTTGACCGCCACCGCCAAGGCGAGTCCTTTCCTCGTCCCCTTCACGCGGAGGATGGCGGCGTCGCTCCCGGGGCCGACGACGGTGTCCCCCTGGACGCTCCAGTCGTACTGCGAGGAGATCCACTCCTTCCCCGAGACGTTCAGCGACGCGAGGAGGCGCTTCAAGGCCGCCAGGGCGTCGGGTGCGCCGTCGAGGGCCACGCTCTCTCCCGCCGCTTTCAGAGGCGTCGGGAGGACGAAGGGGCGCCGGTACACCGGCGCGTCTTCCACGAGCGGTGCGATGGGAAGGTCCGCCACCACCTCGCCGCCGAAAAGGAGCTCCATTCGCGGCTCTGCGATCACCTCCCCGATCACCTCGGCGTCGACCCCCCACTTGCGGAAGACGGACGTCACCTCCTCCTCGCGCCCCTGGTGCGCGACGATGACCATCCGCTCCTGCGACTCGGAGAGCATCAGCTCGTAGGGAGTGATCCCCTCTTCCCGGACGGGAACCCTCGAGAGGTCGAGACGCATGCCGACCCCCCCGCGGGAGCACATCTCGAACGTCGACGAGGTGAGGCCCGCGGCCCCCATGTCCTGGATCGCGACGACCGCGTCCCCCTGGAGCACCTCGAGCACCCCCTCGAGAACGAGCTTCTCGACGAACGGGTCCCCGACCTGCACCGTCGGCCGGCGCTTCGATTTCTCGTCGTCGAAGACGTCGGAAGCCATCGACGCGCCGTGGATCCCGTCGCGCCCCGTCTTGGACCCGACGTAGAGGACCGGATTCCCCGGCCCCGCCGCCTTCGCCCGGAAGATCCGGTCGTGGCGGACGACTCCGACCGCCATCACGTTCACGAGGATGTTCTTCGCGTATGACGAGTGGAAGAACGTCGACCCGCCGACCGTCGGGATGCCAATGCAGTTCCCGTAGCCGGAGATGCCGCGCACGACGCCGTCGACGAGGGAGTGCATCCGCGGCGCGTCGAGCGGTCCGAAGAAGAGCGGGTCGAGGACCGCCACCGGGCGCGCCCCCATCGTGAAGATGTCGCGAAGGATCCCTCCGACGCCCGTCGCAGCCCCCTGGAACGGCTCGATGAACGACGGGTGGTTGTGCGACTCCATCTTGAAGACGACCGCCAGGGAGTCGCCGATGTCGACGGCCCCGGCGTTCTCGCCAGGTCCCTGGAGGACGCGGGGCCCCTTCGTCGGGAACTCCTTGAGGAAGACGCGCGACGTCTTGTACGAGCAGTGCTCGCTCCAGAGCGCCGAGAAGATCCCGAGCTCGACGATGTTCGGGTCCCGGCCGAGGACCGACTGGATCCGTTCGTACTCGTCGCCCGTCAGCTTGTGCTCGGCGAGAAGGGCCGGGGTGGCGGCGACCGGTCGGTAGCTCACGTCGCCACCCCCTCAGGCCGCCGACCGGACGAACGACGCGAGGAGCCTCGCCCCGTCCACCGAGCCGAGGATCGCCTCGGCGGCTCGCTCCGGGTGCGGCATCAGGCCGAGAACGTTTCCTCGCCGGTTCCGAACGCCGGCGACGTCGTCCAGCGAACCGTTCGGCGTGGCGCCGGGCGCCCGCTGCCCGTCCGCGTCCACATACCGAAAGACGACCTGGTCGTGGGCCTCCATCTCGCGCAGGACGTCGGGAGCCGCGTTCCAGTTCCCGTCCCCGTGGGCCACCGGCATCCGGAGCACGGTGCCTCGCGGAACGGCCGACGTGAACGGCGTCCCCGTCGACTCGACCCGGATCCGGACCTCCCGGCAGACGAACCGGAGGCCGGCGTTCTGGAAGAGGACGCCCGAGAGGAGCCCGGCCTCGCAGAGGATCTGGAAACCGTTGCAGATCCCGAGGACGGCGCCCCCCCGTTCGGCATGCGTCACGACGCTCTCCATCACCGGGGAGAAACGGGCCATCGCGCCGCAGCGAAGGTAGTCACCGTACGAGAAGCCGCCCGGCAGGATGACGAGGTCGGGCCGCCCGAGGTCCCGGTCCTGGTGCCAGACGAAACGGGCCTCGGCCCTCATCACGGTTTCCGCGGCATGAAGGGCATCCCGGTCGCAGTTCGACCCGGGAAAGACCACGACGCTCACCCGGAGTCTCAATCGACGACCTCGACCTCGAAGTCCTCGATCACCGGGTTCGCCAGGAGCCTCTGGGCCATCGCTGCCCCGGCCTCCCGCGCGGCCTGCGGGTCGGCGGCGTCGATCTCCACCCGGAAGACCTTCCCGGCCCTCACGTTGTGTACGGCCGTGTAGCCGAGCCTGTCGAGCGCGGCAGCGATCGCCTTTCCCTGGGGGTCGAGGATCCCAGCGCGCGGAATCACGGTGATCTGGAGCTTCATAACGTCACCTCGCACGAATGGCCTTCCCCGTCGACGGCGATCCACCGGCTCGGCCGGTCGGGGGCGGCGACCTCGAGATGGAGCTGGACGCCCAGGCCTTCCAGGGCCTCCTCGAAGGCTCGCCCTGCTAGCGCCGGGGTGTTGTTCTGTCTGGAGAGGTGGAGCGCGGCGACCGCGCGGGTCCGCGGGCCGATCAGGGCCCGCAGACCCGTCGCCGCCGCGGCGTTCGAGAGGTGACCCACGTCGGAGAGGATCCGCCTCTTCAGGAACGTCGGGTAGGGACCCGTCCGGAGCAACTCCACGTCGTGGTTGGACTCTAGCCCTAGGACCTCGCAATCGGCGAGGGCCTCCAGGACCTCGTCGGAAAGGTGCCCCAGGTCGGTCACCACCCCCACCCGCCGTCCCGCGCCGTCGGAGAAGCGGTAGCAGACGGACTCCACGCCGTCGTGCGGCGTCGACACCGCCTGGACCAGAATGTCCCCTACTGCCACCTCGCCTCTGGGCGGCAGGACTCTTATGTCCGCCAGCAGCGGTCCAGGGAGTCCGGCCGCTTCGACCGTCCCGGCCGTCGCCCATACGGGAACGCCCTTCCGGACGGCGAGATCCGCGGCCGAACGGACGTGATCCGAGTGCTCGTGGGTAACGAAGACTCCCCGAACCTCCTCGAGCGATGCCCCGGTCGCCCGGAGCCTCCGCTCGGTCTCCCGGATCGAGAGCCCTGCGTCGAGGAGGAGAAGCGTCCCCCCACACCGGAGGGCGGCGCAGTTCCCAGATGAACCTGAGGCGAGGAAGACGATCTCGAGGGAACCGCTCATGCCGACCCCGTGCTCCCGAACCCGCCGCTGCCCCGGTCCGAGGGGGCGACCTCGTCGGCCGCGAGAAACGTGGCTCGCTCCACACGTGCGATCACCAGCTGGGCGATCCGCTCTCCCCGTTCGATCGTGACCGGTTCGTTCCCGAGGTTGACGACGATGACGCCGACCTCGCCGCGGTAGTCGGCGTCGATCGTCCCGACGCCGTTGGCGAGCGCGAGCCCTTTCTTGAGCGCCAGCCCCGAGCGCGCCCGGAGCTGGCCCTCGAAGCCCGGAGGGATCTCCAACGTCAGCCCGGTCAGGACGAGCGCCCGCTCGCCGGGGGCGATGACGAGGGGCATGTCGACGGCGGCCCGGAGGTCGGCGCCGGCCGCCCCCCGCGACGCGTAGGTGGGAGGAGCCAGGTCGGCGCAGGACGGTCGGACCCGGAAAGCGACGACGAGGTCGACCCGGGAAGGTTCGAACGACGACGGAGACATCGAGCGATCTTAGCAACGCGTCGCGGCTGGTCCACCGGAGCACCTCTCTTCACGAGGTCCGCCCCTACCCGCCTGGCCGCTCGTCTACCGGCGGGGACCGCCGCCGATTCCTGGTCCCGGACCCGGCATCCCCCCGAACTGCGCCGTCCCGAAGATCGTCTGCTCGGTGAATTGCCATTCGTTGTAGTTCTCCCGGCCCTGGAAGACCCGGAACCCCTTCTTGGTCGACCGGGAGTAGACGCCGGTGACCGGCCCGACCTGGCCTCCGCTTCCGGGCTGTCCGAACGGACTGGGGGCCGGCGTCGGCGTCGGCTTCACGCCACCGCCCGGCCCTCCGGGAGGGTTCAGCCCGACGATGGGGGCCGCGAACCCGATCACCGCCCACTCGCCGTCCGGGGTCATCGGGTCTTTCCAGAGCTTCCGGAGCGTCCGCGGGCGCGTCTCGATCATCTCCTTGAGCGCGTTCGGGTACCGGCCGTACCTCCGGCGGAAGACGCGGATCCCCTCGGCGTACTGCGTCCCTCGGAAGATGAGCTCGTCCTCGCGCATCCGCTGCATCTCCGCGGAGACGGCCGGGAGGACGGCCGCGATCAGGATCATCATGACCGTCAGCCCGACCATCAGCGCGACGAGCGTGTACCCGGCCCGCCCCGGGCGCTCCCTACCAGGTGTTGTAGGGAGTTCCATCCAGACTGTTCTCCTTCGACCCCGACCGGACGTCGATGATCCCCGGCTGCTGCTGTTGCTGTTGCTGGCCGCCGGCGCTCTCGGCGGCGTCCGGCTCGGCGCGGACGATCTCCCACGTCTCTGCCGACTTCGTGACGGGGTCGATCGGCACTTTGCGAATATACCCGTCCGTCTTGAGGGCCTCCAGGCTCTCCGGGTAGTGGCCCTTGTCGGCGTAGTACTGGTCGATGCACGACCGGAAAGTGAAGAGGTCCTCGTGGAGCGCCGCTTCCTTCGCCCGGATCGGGGTCTTGAGCATCTGTGGGATGGCGACGGCCGCCAGGATTCCGATGATGGCCATCACCACGAGGAGCTCGATCAGCGTGAACCCATGGCGTGGCCGGCGTCGAAAGGTCGTCATCGTCTCACCAGTCTTTGTACTTGCTCTTGTCGAGCGCGGTCCCGTCGGAAAGCGAATAGGCGTCGTAGACGTTCTGGCGGCCCCACGACCGGGAGTCCGGGTCGTCCTGGAGGCTCCGAAGGCCCCACTCGGCCTTCCCGGTCATCGGGTCGATCGGGACCCTCCGGAGGAACCTCTTCTTCTTCTTGATCGTCCCGACCAGGTCGACGCCGTCCACCAGCTTCTCCAGCGTCTTCGGATACCCGTCCGTGTCCAGCTCCACCGGGATCTGGCCCTGGTCCGAGAGCCGTTTGTGCTCGTCGATGGCGCTCCGCATCGTCCGGAGCGCCTCCTTGAGCTCCATCTCCTTCTGACGGGTGATCCCGAACCGGACGATCGGGACGATCATCCCGGTCAGCACGAGGATCGCGGCGGCGACCATCGCCAGCTCCACCATGGAGTATCCGCGGATGCCACGAGCCCCACGCCGGGTTGAGATCGAGAACGCCATGTCAGGCCTTCGGGATCGCCGGCTCACCGATCCGGATCGCCGTGGGCACCGCGAGCGGGCGGACGGGGCCGTTCCGGCCGAGCGCCGACCCGGTCGTGACGCGGAAGACGGCGCGGCCCTGTCCGGTCCCCTTGACCGAGAGCCCCGCGCGGACCCCTTCCGGGAGGCCGATCCCCGCCCCCACGCGGTTCCAGACGAGACGGGCTTTCCCCGGGACCCGGTCGGCCTCGAACCGGACGGTTCCCGGCGGGAGGCTCTTCGCCCAGGGCCCCGTCGAGATCCCGTTCACCTCCGCGAGCGCCGGGTCCCACTCGACCGTCACCTCCAGCGCATTCAGGTCCGACACCCCGCCGCCCCCGGTGATCGACACGGTCGTCGATCCCCCGATCGCAACGTCGGACGCCGACGGGTCGAGGGTGAGCGAGACGCTCCGCTCGGTCGCCGCCGTCGCCGTCGCCGCCACCGTCGCCCCTGCAGCACCCGTCGCAGGCTGGGCTTCGAGCGTCCCCGGAACGGCGTTCAGGGACGACTCGCCTGGGCCCCCCTGGAGCGCCGTGCCTCTCCGGGTCCCCCCCGGTCCGGGCAACGTCCTCGGCGACGGAGCCTGCGTGCCGCCGGGAGCCGGGGCCACCG
>CALFNC010000215.1 GCA_937902605.1 uncultured Acidobacteriota bacterium
GCATGGCCGCGGCCCTGTTCCTCTCCTGCATGACGGCGGGACTGGCCGCCTGGTCTGCGGCCCGGCTTGTGGTCGAGTGGGGAGGCGGTGCCGCGGAGGCATGGATGGCTGGGGCCATGGTGGCCATCCTGCCGAACAGTCTTGGTCTCTCCGCGCGGCTCCTGACCGACGCGATGTTCGCCCACCTCTTCCTCTTCTGGCTGTTCCTGACCTGGCGCGGGCTGAGGACAGGCCATCTCCTCGCCCTGGCAGGGAGCGGAACGACCTGTGTCGCTCTTCAGATGCTCAAGCCGACCTTCAACCTCGCCCCGCTCCTGATCGTCCTCGTGGCCGCGACGGCAGGCTGTCTGTGGACTCGGGGCCGAACGGTCGCACTCCTCCTGCTCATCTCTCTGGCCACGCCGCTCTACTTCGCCTCGCGGATGCTTCGCGATCACGGGGTCTTCAGCCCTTCGTTGCTCGGTACGGAGGCCGTCCGCGAGTACCTTCAGGTCCGCGCGCTTGCCGCGGAAGAGAGTGTGGGCGAAGAGGAAATGCAGCGGCGAGTCCGAGCCGCAGACTGGGCGGCGGTGGGCCGCCTCACCTCCCCTGAGAGCGAATACGGGCGGCTTCACCTCGTGAAGAAGGCCGCTGTCCGGGCCTTCGTCTTTGCTCATCCCATGCGAACCCTCTGGCTCATGGCTATGGAGGCGATCAAGCAATTCCTGGCCCCGCAGGAATTCGCGTTCGAGATCTTCCTCGGTGAGCTTCCAGTGCCGGGGCGAGCCGCGGGATCGGTCCTGACCCTGGCGATCTGGGCCCTCGCCGCCGCCGGCGCGTGGACCCTCTGGAAGCGTGGCCTGCCGGGCGCCCCGCTCCTCGTCGCCGGAATCTTCGTCGTGTTCCTCGGCGCTGGCTCGATTTCCCACTGGGTCGGCGGACGCCTTCGCCTTCCCGCCGACGTCGCGGCGGCCCCGCTCTTCGGTGCCGGCGCGGCACGACTTCTGTTAGCACGGAGGCTGGTCTGATGGAGCAGGTCATCCGGATCGAGCCGCGCCGCAGCCTCCTTCGAGTCGGGTGGGCGGAGATCTGGGCATACCGCGAACTCTTCGGTTTCCTCGTCTGGCGCGACGTGAAGGTCCGCTACAAGCAGACGGCCCTGGGCGCAGCCTGGGCGGTCCTTCAGCCGGCGCTTTCAATGGTCGTCTTCACCTTCGTCTTCGGGAGATTCGCAGGGATCCCCTCCGACGGGATACCGTATCCCCTCTTCTCGTTTGCAGGGCTCCTCCCCTGGCAGTACCTCGCGTCCGCGGTGAGCCGGTCGGGACAGAGCGTCGTCGCCAGCTCGAACCTCGTTTCCAAGGTCTATTTTCCGCGCCTCATCGTGCCGCTGGCGGCTGCCGCCGCGCCGCTCGTCGACCTGGCCGTCGGGCTCGTCTTCATGGGCGGGATGATGGCCTGGTACAGCGTCGTTCCTTCCTGGAGACTCCTCGCCCTTCCTGCGATAGTGGCCTTCGCGCTCCTCGCGGGTCTCTCCATCAGCCTTTGGCTCTCGGCCCTCAACGTCCGCTACCGGGACGTCATGTACCTCATCCCGTTCTTCGTCCAGATCTGGATGTTTCTCTCCCCCGTCGCCTACCCGAGTTCACTCGTGCCCGCGAAGTGGAAGACCCTGTTCGCCTTGAATCCCGCCGCCGGCATTCTCGACTCCTTCCGGTGGGCCCTCCTCGGGGAGAAGGCCCCGGCTCCCCAATCTCTCGTGCCGTCGATCGTGGTCGTGGCCGCACTCCTCGCAGGGGGCATCCTCTACTTCCACGCCACCGAGGACACTTTCTCGGACGTCATCTGATGGGCGACGTCGTCATCAGAGTCGAGAAGCTCGGGAAGAAGTTCCGGATCGGTGCGATCGACAAGAACCAGACCCTCCGCGACAGGATCGCGGAAGCCGCCATGGCCCCGTTCCGAAGCCGGAGTCACCGAACTGAGGAAGAGACGACGATCTGGGCCCTCCGGGACGTGAGCTTCGAGGTGCGCCGCGGCGAGGTCTTGGGAATCATCGGAAGGAACGGAGCCGGCAAGTCGACCCTTCTGAAGGTCCTCTCGCGGATCACGAGGCCGACGACGGGCTTCGCGGAAGTCCATGGAACGGTCGCGAGTCTTCTGGAGGTCGGTACCGGCTTCCACCCGGAGCTGACAGGGCGCGAGAACGTCTTCCTGAGTGGTGCCGTGCTCGGGATGAGGAGGCGGGAAATCGCGGCGAAGTTCGCCGAGATCGTCGCGTTCGCCGAGGTGGAGAGGTTCATCGACACGCCGGTGAAGCGGTACTCGAGCGGGATGTACCTCCGCCTCGCCTTCGCGGTAGCGGCGTTCCTCGAGCCGCAGATCCTGATCGTGGACGAGGTCCTCGCCGTCGGGGACCTCGACTTCCAGAAGCGATGCCTTGGGAAGATGGACGCGGTCGCGCGGACGGGGAGGACGGTTCTCCTCGTGAGCCACAACATGGCGGCCATCCGGACCCTGTCGAGCCGCGTCCTCTGGATGGAATCGGGAGGCATGAGGATGGACGGCGAACCGTCCGCGGTTGTTCCAGATTACGCCGGCCAGGGCTCGTCGAAGGGCCAGGAGGTCATCGACCTCACGAGAGCGCTAAGGTCGGGGCGCCGGATGGGATCCGTCCGGCTGAAAGTCCTTTCCTTCAACGGTGGGAAGCCGGTTCATCACGGCGAGCGTGCGACGGTCGAGGTGACCTTCGAAGCGAGGGACGAGGCCCGGGACGTAGTAGTGGGCGTCGGGATCAACACTGTTGAGGGAGTTCGGATCCTGAGCATCGACTCGGACAACGGCTCGGCCCCGGTGAGGGTCAAAGCAGGGGCGGTCCTGGTGGCGAGGGCTCACATCGAACATCTCGACTTGGCGCCGGGAAGGTATCTCGTCGACTGTGCTGTACGGAGAAGCGACGGGGCGATGCTCGATCTCATCGTGGGGGCGGGCACCATGACGGTCGAACCCGGGAGCGGGACCTCTCCGCTCTTCGTTCGCTACGGCGGCGGATGGCGTCCTGCGCTGATCTGGGAACTCGAGGAGGTCCCGGCGTCGCCGCGGCCCGCCGCCAACGCACCTTCGTCGCAGGAGGCAGTTCGTTGAGACAGCACTTTCGCCTGCGATCAACTCTTCTGGCAGGGCTGGTACGCGTCGGCC
>CALFNC010000216.1 GCA_937902605.1 uncultured Acidobacteriota bacterium
GCTCCGCCGCTCGAAGGAGGCCGTTCTCGCGCGGGTGGACGTCGCCGAGCTCGCGGCCAGCGCCTCCGATGCGACCGCGATTGCGCGCCGCCGCCGCTTCTCGTGGACTCGGTTCCTCTCGCGCCTCGAAGAGGCCCTGCCCGGGAACGCCCGGGTCGCCGCCGTTTTCCTGCACAAAGGTGAGGATTCGGCCAAGGCAGGGGCGAAGGACCTTCGGGAGCAAGGGGCTATGGTCGACCTGACCCTCGTCTCGAAGGACCCCGACGGAATGCCGAAGGTCCTCCGCGCCTTCTTCGCCTCGCCATGGTTCGACCGGCCGGTCCCGCGCTCCGAGGAAGGCCTGGACCGCCAGAATTTCGACGGCGCCCGGCTGCAGCTGGGAGTCGTCTACCTCGACGGGGGAAAGGGCCGCTGATGCAGACGCCGTCGGCCTGGAGGTCCCGCCTTCCGCTCTTCGTCGTCCTCGGCGCGCTGCTCGTGGCGAATGTCGTCCTCCTCGTGTCGTACAACCTGTTCTACGACGACCGGTTCCGGACCCTCGTGAAGGAGGAGAAGGACCTGGCCACCCGTCACGACGAGGCTCGGAAGGCGCTCCGGAAGGTCGAGGAGTCCCAGTTGCGCCTCGCGCAGGCCCAGGCGACCCTCGAGGGGTTCTTCTCGGACACGCTCGGCTCTCGGCAGCAGCGGCTGGCCCCGCTCATCGAGGAGATCTACCGGATGACCCGCAAGGCCAAGCTCCGCCCGAAGAACATCGGCTACACGGAAGCAGACTCGGAGGGCGCCGAGGAGATCCGGCTCGCGTTCACGATCGACGGGACGTACGCGGACGTCAAGGGCCTGCTCGTCGAGTTCGAGGCGAGCCCGAGCTTCCTCGTCGTGGAAGGCGTCACGGTGTCCCTCAACGAGGACCAGCCGGACGTGCTCCACGTGGGCGTTTCCGTCGTCCACTACTTCCGGCCCGACGCGGCCCGCGCGCCCCGAAAGGGACGCGTCGGCCGAGCTGCGGCGGTGCCGGGTTCCGGAAGGCCAGCCCAATGAAGTCGGTGAGCCGGCGGCAGGCGTTGCTCTTGGCCTTCCTCGTTGTGTTGGTCGCCGTGTGGGCGTTCTGGCCGAAGAACGACGGCCGCGCCCGCTCCAGCGTCCCCGAGGGCCTGCAGCAGGGGGCGCGGGGGGCGGTTCGCGTGGCCTCCGAGCTCCCGTCGCTCGAGGACCTGAAGGCCGAGCGAGGCGAGCTGGCGGGAGCGGTCCACCGAAACGTTTTCCGTTTCTACGACGCGCCGACGCCGGTTCCACCCACGCCGCGCCCGACCGCGACGCCTGTCCCGGTCCAGGGGAGCGGCAGCTTCATCGGGCCGCTTCAGCTCACGCCGACGCCGACCGCGACCCCGATCGTCCCGCCCCCGGTTCCGTACAAGGCGGTGGGGGTGTTCGGTCCCCGAGACCAGATGATCGCCGCCCTCGAGGAAGGAAGCCGGCTGATCGGCGCCCGGGAAGGGGACGTCCTTGACGGGAAGTTCATCCTGAAAAAGATCAACCTTGAGTCGATCGACTTTGCCTTCGTGGGACTTCCCCCGGAGATCACGCGGCGGATCCCAATCGCCGGCGCCGCGCCGGGGCGCTAAAGGACATAAATGACGATTAGACCCTCCGACCCCCGAACGTCACGCCGCCCCTTCGGACGGCTCGCGGTGGCCCTTCTCCTCCTCGCCTTGACCGGGTGCTCGGCCCACCGCGTCTTCCGGACGGCCGAGGAGGAGGAACGCGCCCAGCACTGGGACCTCGCGGTTCTCGCCTACCAGAAAGCGGCCGAGATGGACCCGGGGAACCTCCGGTACAAGATCTCGCTGACGCGTGCGCGGAACAAGGCGGCTCTCGGCCACTACCACCGTGGAGTCCTTTACCGGACCTCGGGAAACCTCGACCTCGCCCTCATCGAGTTAGAGCAGTCCATCGCCATCGACCAGACGATCGGGACGGCGCAGCAGGAGGTGAAGAAGGTCAAAGCCGACATCGAGGTGCGCCAGAGGGAGATCGAGGGCGGGACGCCGGTCGAGAAGGCCAAGGCGAAGACGCGCGGAATGCGGGCGAACGCCCCGCTCCTCAACCCGTCGTCGACGAAGCCGATCGACCTGATCTTCCCGACTGACACCCCGATCAAGAAGATCTACTCCTACCTCGGCGCGGCGGCCGGGATCAACATCATCTTCGACCCGCAGCTAAAGGACGACAAGTTCTCCCTAGATCTGCGGAACGTCACATTCCAGAAGGCCCTCGAGACAGTCCTCCGGCAGGCGGGGCATTTCTACAAGGTCCTCGACGAGAAGACCATCATCGTCGCGCAGGACAACACTCAGAACCGGAAAGAGTACGAAGACCTGGTCATCCGGACGTTCTTCCTCTCGAACGGTGACGTGAAGGACGTCTCCGCGATGATCCGGTCGATCCTCGACCTCCGCCGGCTCGGCACGATCCCCCAGCTGAACGCGATCATCATCCGCGACACGGCCGATAAGGTGGCCGTCGCCGAGAAGATCATCGAGATCAACGACAAGGCGCAGTCGGAGGTCCTGATCGACGTCGAGCTCGTGGTCCTCGACACGACGAAGGCGGTGGAGCTCGGGGCGCAACTCAGCGCGTACACGACGACGGCCGGGCTCACGGCGGCGGCCGGGAGCACCTCGGGATCGTCGGGGTCCCTCCCGTGGGCCCAGATCTGGAAGCTGGGGCTTAAGGACTTCTCTTTCACCATCCCGACCGTCACCTTCAACTTCATCAAGAACAACAGCGACGCCGAGGTCCTGGCCAAGCCGCAGCTCCGGATCGCGGAGGGCGCCAAAGCCCAGCTCATCATCGGCAACAAGGTCCCGATCCCGATGACGACAATCAACACGCAGCAGGCAATCGGTGGGACCGGGATCGTGCCGATCACCTCGTTCCAGTATCAGGACATCGGCATCAAGATCGACATCGAGCCGCGTGTCCACCATAACAAGGAGGTGACGCTGAAGCTGACGGT
>CALFNC010000217.1 GCA_937902605.1 uncultured Acidobacteriota bacterium
AGATCCGCGCCGCGAACCCGGGGAGCCGGATCGGCGTCCTGTTCGCCGGGTCCGAGGCGGCACCCTTCTTTCCCACGATGGCGGCGCAAATTCTCTCGGAAGAGGTCGCCGCCTACGTCGACCTTCTCGGCCTCCGCTTCGCCGGGCTTCCCCCTTCGGCCCCCGCCGTCCGGACCGCCGCCGACGCCGTGATCTTCGGACGACCCCTTTTCGTCCAATCCGGGTCGGCCGCCGGAGTCCCCGCTCTGCTGCACCGGGCGGCAGACCTCGCCGAGGCCGGGGCCCCGTTCTTCGCGAGTCCGCTCACTCCGGGAACTAACCCAGCTCCCCTGCTGACGCTGGGCTCCCTGATGGCAGGCGACTTCGCTCGGGACGCGAGGTCTTGGGCCGCCAGTGGACGCGCGGCGGAGCCAGCGGCCGTCTACCGGGCCGTCTCCGGCAACGACCTGGGCGGCCTCATCCTAGTGCCCGGCGACGACATCCAGGGGCCGATCACGCTGACGCTCGACAGCCCGTCGTACTTGGCCGCGACTATCCACGACCTGACGACCGGGAAAAGCCGGAGCATGGCGATCCCCAAGAGCGCCACCGCGCCGCGGCTCACGCTCTCGACCGCCGGAGGGCCCGTCGCCGTCGTCCTGACGGCGCGCGAGATGGCCCCTCAGGAAGCTGCCCACGCGTCGGCGGGCGTCTCCGCCGTCCGTTCGCTGACGGCCGAGGAGATCCTCGCCCGCCACCAGGTGTGGCACGCTGCCCGCGACGCGCGCTGGAAGCGGTTCACCGCGGTGAACACGACGGCGATCCGGTTCCGCTTCGGCGACCTGGACCAGGTCTTCGACCTCACCCTCCGCGGGCCCTTCTTCTTCGAGCTCGGAAAACCCTGGGACTGGGCCTGGAGCGAGGCGTACTTCAACGGCGTCCGCTGGCGCGGCAAGAAGCTCCCGGAGCTGCCGCTTCTGCAGCCGGAGAAGGTCTCCGAGCTTCCTCTCGCGCTCACCTTCGGTAATGCCTACAGCTACATGCTGAAGGACGAGGAGACCGTCGCCGGGATCCCGTGCTGGGGGCTCGACTTCGAGCCGAGGCCGGGCTCCCCGAAAGAGGCGCTCTACGCCGGACGGGTCTGGATATCCAAGTCCGATTTCGCCGTCGTCCGGACGCAGGTCCGCCAGCTCAACCTCGTCGGCGACGTCCAGTCCGTCGACGAGACCACCGACTACGGCCTGGTGCCTGCGCCCGACGGGGGCGAGCCGCTTCGCTTCCCGCTCAAGACCTCGGGACAGTGGGTCCTCAAGACGTTCTCACGGACGACGGTGATGGAACGGGAGACGACCCTCACCGACCTCCGCGTCGACCCGGCCGACTTCGAGGCCGCCCGCCGGGCATCCTATTCCTCCAACGACGTCATGGTGCGCGACACCGACCAGGGAAACCGCTACCTCGAGCGGACGAAGGAGGGGGACCGCGTCGTGGGGGCGGCGCGGAAGGCGACGCAGCTCTTCGGCCTCGCAGGCCTCTACTACGACGGCTCGTTCAATTACCCGCTCCCTCTCGCCGGCGTCTACTACATCGACCTCGACTTTCATAAGAGGCAGCAGCAGCTGCAGATCTTCTTTGCCGGCATCCTCCTCGCGGGCTCCTTCAACGAGCCCAAGCTCTTCGGCTCCAACTTCGACCTCGGCGTCGACCTCTTCGGCATCGCGATCCGGGGCTCCGACACTCTCTACATCGACGGGACCGAGGACAAGGCGCAGAGCGTGAAGCAGCGGACCTTCGCCGGGAACCTGAACGTCGGCTACCCGGTCATGAGGCACCTCAAGGTAACCGCGACGCTCAGCGAGGCCCACCGCGACTTCGCGAGTGACTCCGACACCGCCGCCGACTTCGTCATCCCCTCCGACCATTTCGTCACCGGGCTGGAGGGGACCGCGACGTGGGACCAGTCCGGGTGGAAGCTGACCGGGAGGTACGGGTTCTTCCACCGCTCGCAGTGGAACGCTTGGGGCCCCCCCGGGAACCCGGACTACGACCCCTCGAAACAGGATT
>CALFNC010000218.1 GCA_937902605.1 uncultured Acidobacteriota bacterium
CCCCGCGCTGCGCCCCAGGCGCTCCTCCGCACGCTCGGTCCGGCGACCGAGCTCGCCGCGGCCGCGATCGGCGTCGTCGCCGCCGCCGGGGACGGGGGAGGATCGGCCACACCGCTGGCGATCGCGGGGCTCCTCATGCTGTCGGGCCTCGCCGCCTCCGCGCTCCACCGATCAGGGGAACCCTTACCGGTTCCCCTCGCCGCTTCGCGGCCCACCCTTCCGCGCCGGAAACTGGAGGCCGTCGACGGGCGACCTGAGGCGTTTTAGGGCTTGCCCCAGGATGTGAGGAGCGCCCGGGCTTCCTCTTGCGTTTTCCTATTCTCCACGGGGAGGCTCGGCGACGGCGTCGCCGCGATCAGCGTCTCGAGCGCCTTCCTCGCCTCGTCCCGTCGCGCCGCCTCGTAGTCCCACATCGCCTCGGCGAGGTACAACCGGTTGATGAAGTCTCCGGGAAGGGTCTTGACGGCGAGGCGGAGATTCCGGAGTGCCTCCTCGCGCGAGGCCCAGCCCGTGAGAAACGGAACCGAGGGCGTCTGGTGGTGGAGCCTCCCGAGGACCCGGTATCCTCCGCCCCCCTCGAGCTGCGAGTCGAGCAGGATCACGGCCGTCGCGTAGTCGCGGATCTTCGCAGCGGCCCCCTTCTTCACGGCCGCCATCTTCCCGAAGACGATCGCCCATTTCCCCCAGTCGACCGAGGCCCAGTAGAACGCCGCCACGACGTCTGGCCTCCCCGTGACGAACGGGACGAGCTCGACCGGCGAGGCCTTCTCGAGCGGCTTCCCCGTCCTGACGCCAGCATCCTTCCGGATCAGGGCGAGCGCTTCTTCACCGGCCACTTTCCCTTCGTCGAAGATCGCGCGCTTGGACGCCACGTCGAAGGCCGCGTACTCGCCCTTGAAGTAGAAGGCCCTCATCAGCCGCCACCGCAGGTCGATCGACCCGGGCGCCTCGACGATACCCTTGCGGCAGGTGGCGATTACGGCATCGATGGGGTCCGGGAGGGCCGTACCGCCCGTCGCGCCGGCCGCTCGCGTGTCCCACAGCCGGTCGGCCTCGGCCGCTCTAGAGGCGGGTACCTGGGCGGCCGCAGAGAGCGCCGCGGCCAGCGGCACGAAAAGGAGGGACCGGAGGCGTGGACGAAGTCTCATCGTGCTCATCTTACGTCTCCTGCGGATCCATCTAGAATGGTCTGGATCTTGCGGCCGGCACGCCCGACCGTTACGAGGTGTCGCAATGGCAGAAGCTCCCCCAAAAAACGAACCGCCGCAGCTCCAGTTCTCGATCGACGAGAGCGTCTCGACGGGCGTCTACGTCAATTTCGCGAACATCATCCACAACCCCTCGGAGTTCGTGATCGACTTCGGCCGCGTCGTGCCCGGGAGGCCGGACGTCCGCGTCCTTTCCCGTGTCCTGACCTCCCCTCTCCATGCCAAGCAGCTCCTGAATGCCCTGGCGCAGAACGTCTCGCTGTACGAGAAGTCCTTTGGCCCCATCCGGACGGAGTTCGATGCTCCGCCTCAGGGGACGCAGAGCCCCCGGCCCAACTGAGGGCCCCAAAACGAACGGAAAGAACGGAGATACGTAGCATGCTGTCCCGTACCGGCCGGCTCCTCGCCATCCTCGTCGTCCCCGCCCTGGTCCTCGCCGCCTCGTCCGCGAGCGCTCAGCCCCCGGCCCCCCCCCTCCCACCGATCTTCGACCCCGACGCCCTCGGCACGAAGGCCGTCGACGCGGCCATCATCGCCTGCACCGAGAGCTCGCGCCGAATATTCATCGTCCTAGGGACCAACGACTGCTCACAGTGCCGTGTCTTCAACGACGTTCTCCACGAGAGAGAGTTCTTCAACGATTTCATTCAGCAGTTCGTCCCGGTCCTGATCGATGTCTCCCCGAAGGGACCCAACGTCGACTTCCTCAAGAACTACGGGATCAACGCGAAAAAGGGGTTTCCAGCTGTCGCGATCTTCGAGTCGACCGCGGTCGAGCCGCTGATCACCCGAAACGGCGAGATGGTGAAGGTGATCAAGAAAGGTCCGGACGCGATCCGGACCTGGATCAGGTCCCACTTCAAGAAGAAGGCCGAAGAGCCGGAAAAGCAGTAGCCACCTGTCGGGCCGCCTGGGCGGCCGACCTTTCGGCCGCCTAGCCTTCCGTCGCCGCGACCGGGGCCGGAATGCCTGCCTGCGCCTCCAGCTTGGCGATCAGGGCCGCACGGCGAGCCGCGTCCAGGTTCTCCGAGCCGGCGCGGAGGATCTCGGGGTTACCATCGATCGACCGGCGAAAGAGGAAATCCTGGACGGCTTTGGCATCGACCTTGGTCGAGGCCCGGAGCAGCGCCGCGACCTCGGTCACCAGAACCGGGTTCTCCTCGGTCAGGAGGAGCCCGCAGACCTCGAGCGCGGAGGCGACGTCCCGGCCGGAGCCGGAGATCAGCGCTCCGACGGCCAGGATCGCGAGTCGCCTCTTGCCGGTGCTCCGCGTCCGGGCCCACCTCCGGACGGCCACCATCTTGGCTGGGTCGAGCGCGAGGGCCGGCCCGGCGATCCGCTCTCCCATCGCGCCCGCGAGGTCCATGTCGTCCGAGAGGGCGCTCCATTTGTCGACGTGCGAAAGGAGTGATGGGGCGAAGTCGCGCCGGAAGCGGTCGAGGACCTCGATCGCCACCAGGATCTCCTCTTGGACCTTCCGGCCAGCCGCCGCGTCAAAGAGCGCCACCGCTCCGGCGTAGTCGAGCGACGCCTTGTACCGCGTGGCCACCTCCCGCGCGACCGCGCGAATGGCCGTCGGCTTGACACCCAAGATGCGGACGGGATTCTTGGGACGGGCCTCTGGAGCAGGCCGCCCCTTTCCGGCGCCCACGGCATCGAGGGCCGTCCGGATCTCCTTGAGAATCGATATCGCGGCCGGACCGCTCGTTTTCACCATAACGCCAAGAGCTGATTTTATCACGGCTCCCGGCGCCCTCCCCTCAACCCCCGATTCCCAAATCTTTCAGGATCTTCGGGTTCGCCTCTTCGGTCGCGAGGATGGTGTGGCACTTGTCGCAGTCCTGGGTGATGACCTTGCCCGTGCTCGACTTGTGGTTGTCGTCGTGGCAGCGGAAGCACCCCGGGAAATCCTCGTGCCCGATGTTCTCGGGGTGGGTCCCCCACGTGATCCGCATGTGGTCGTCGACGTTACGCGCGTAAATCGCCTGGGTCTCCTTGACCGCGGCGTCGAGGAGAGGCTTTTCCTTCTGGACGAGATCCGGGTAGGTCTTCTGGTAGTAGTCGGTTAGGGCCGCCGCGATCTGGGCCGCTGCCTGCGCCTGGGGGCCCTTCGCCGCCTTCAGGGCCTCGACCGCCTTCTTCTTCACGAAGGGGATCTTCGGGCTGATGAGACCGGACGTCATGGCGGAGTCCACGGCACGCTCGGGGAGCCAGAACTTGTGCGTTGGCCGGTTGTGGCAGTCGACGCAGTCCATGGTCCGGAGCTCTTCCTTTTTGGCTCCCTCGGCCGGCTTCGTATCGGCTTTGGTCGCGGGCGCTTTCGTCTCTGCCACGTACTCGACCTTCCCCCCCTTGCCGTCGGAGAGGAAGACCCTCGGGATCACCTGCCTTCGGCCGTCGGTCGAGATGTAGCTGATCGGGGCGGCGAGGTCCAGGTGCCGCCCGTGGATCCCCTTGAATTCACCGCCGGACCGGCCTCCCACCTTCATGACGAGAACCGTCGTGAGAAGGGTATTGGCCTCGTCCTCCGAGTACTTCTGCTTCACGACGAACTTGTCGCCGTGGAACTTCTGGGGCCAGTGGCACTGCTCGCAGGTCTCCCGTGCCGGGCGAAGCTGCTCGACCGGGGACGGGATCGGGCGCGAGTAGGTGTTGAGGGCGACGGCAAAGACCTGCCTCACGCCCGAGAGCTTCGACTGGACGAACCACGAGGCACCGGGGCCGATGTGGCACTCGACGCAAGAAACCCTCGAGTGGGGGGACTCCAAGTAAGCCGTGTGCTCCGGGTTCATGACCGTGTGGCAGGTCTGCCCGCAGAACTGCGCCGAGTCGAGGTACTCCACCCCCTGCACGGACGCGGCCCCGAGGATCGCCACGTTGACCAGCGTCGCCAGGCCGATCAGGCCGACCGCGCGAAGGAACAGGGGCGATTTGAAGTCGGGCTGGGGAACGAGGTCCGGATGAATCCCCTTCTTCTTCAGCTGGTGCCGGTCCCAGAGCAGACCGGCCGGGATCAGCAGCAACCCGACGACGAAGACGCCGGGGAGCATCAGGTAGAGGACCATGCCCGTGTACGGGTTGAGGGGCTTCGTCTGCATCGCCTCGCGGAACCAGAATCCGACCAGCGTGATCGCGGAGCTCGTCGTGAGGACCGCTCCGGCGAGCGTCAGCCAGTTGCGGCCCAGGTAGGTGATCGGCTTCAGCCAGGGGGAGAGCTTTCCGGTCGCTTCGTTTTCCATCGATCCACTGAATCTCCTATGAACCGGTTCTGGAGGAACGGCGGATGATACCCCCACCCAGCACGATCTCGGGCCTCTTTCGGTCGAAAAAGACTGCTGATTGGCCAGGCGCCGGCCCCTGGACCGGGTCGTCGAACAGGAGCTGGTAGACGGTCCCTTCCGCGCCCTCCGCCGCTTCCAGCAGAGCGCATTGCTCGGGATGACGGTAGCGGATCCGGGCGAGGACCCTGAGGGGCCCCCCGGGCGGCTGCCCGCTGACGAACCGGACATTCGATAGGTCGACCGACCGGGAGAGAAGCCTCTCCTTCGGGCCGATCACGATCCGGGCCTCCTCTGGAATCACCTCCAGAACGTATTGC
>CALFNC010000219.1 GCA_937902605.1 uncultured Acidobacteriota bacterium
CCTGCATCGCCGCGGGCCCCGGCGTGTCGACGAGAGCCGACCAGGTGACGGTCAGCGCCATCAACCGGAACTTCCCGGGACGGAGCGGTCCCGGAAAGGTCTACCTGGCGGGCCCCGGGGTCGTCGCGGCGTCGGCTCTCGCAGGGCGAATCGTGGAGTGGAAACCGGCGAGCAACGAGTCGAAGAGATGCTGAGGAGGACAGGATGAGTCAGACGACGATCAGGGTCCGGAAGAACGGGCCGTTCCGGATCGAAGGGGATTTCACCATCCTCGATGCCGACGACCGACCTTTCGGTCTCGCCGGCCGGACGAGCATCGCGCTCTGCCGGTGCAATCAGAGCGCGAACGTCCCGTTCTGCGACGGGACGCACAAGACCACGGGCTTCCTGTCGGAGTGTCCGGCGCGCGATCTGCTCCCGCCGGCGCCGAAAGGGTGATCAGCGTTTCGACCGCCTTCAGCTGCCGGCGTCACCTGCCGGCGATCGCTCTGAGGCTCACGGCCAGCTCCTCGGCAGCCTGGCGCTCCTCGCGAACGACCTCCCGGGCAATTTCCTCGACCTGGGCGCTCGCGGCAGTCTCGTGAGCCCTCCGCTGGGCGATCTGCCGCTCGGCGGCCAGCCGCTGCTCCAGGGCTGAGCGTGCCCGCGAGAGCTTCTCCCATTCGAGGCGGGCGGCATCGGAGGCGGACCGAAGCGTCTCCATCGTCTCCTCCAGGCGGTTGGCGGTGGCGGAGAGCCCGTCCCCTCGCCCGCTGGCCGCCGTGCTCCTCTCCCGCGCTCCATTCGCGGTGTCGCGCACGGCGCTGAAAGCCTCTTCAGACCGGCGCGCGGATTCCGTCGCCTTCCTCACTCGGGCGCCCAGGTTTCTCGAGAACGTCTGCATCTCGTCGAAGAGGGTGCGGATCTCGACGCTCGCCTCCTTCTGGGGGGCCGTGCTCTCGCCGGTCGGCGTCTCCGCCCCTAGCGTGACGTCGAGTGACAGGAGGTTCAGCCGGTCCGCGAACCCCGAGAGCGAGGAGACGAACGGGGAAAGAGCCTCGGTCTGATGCGCCGCCTCCCGGGTGAGCGGGAGAGCCGCTTCGAGCGCCTCCAGCACTCGGGCGGTTGCCGCCCCGACAGCCTGAAGGTCGTTCCGGAGGCGGGTGCTCTGGTCGATGAATGGCTCCACCGCCGAGCCCACTCCGGCGACGGAAGCAGAAAGCCGGTCGGCACCCGGCTCGTGATCCGGCGATGGGGAAGCGGGGACGGGTGTGATCGTCCCGGCGTCGATCACCCGCAGGCGCGAGAGCCTCTCGTCCAGGGTGCGGAGCGCGTCCCGGTGACGTTCCGCCTCGTCCAGCAGGTGGACCGGGACGGACAGGACGGACGGGGAGGGACTTGGGGTCTTTCCGGGCTCGGCGCGCTCCGCAGCGACGGGTGGTTCCGGGACCGGGGGAGCTTCGGCGGACGGTTCCGGGAAGAGAGGGCGGACGTCCGGCGAAGAAACCGCCGCGAGAGGAGTCAGCGACGCGCGCTTCATTCCTCCGATTTCCTCTCGTAGTCGTTGCTCCCGGGCGAGAACGTTCTTTCGCTCGGCCCAGAGCCAGGCGCCAGTCACGATCGCCACGGCCAGGAGGATCGCCAGCAAGATCTCCATCTCGGTTTCCACGGAAACTCTACACCCTAGAATCAGGTGGATGTCGGAGCCGTGCCGCTGACACTCATCCTACGGCCAGGGCGGGACAAGGCGATCCGTCAGCGCCACCCGTGGCTCTTTACGGGTGCGGTGGCCCGGCGGGAGGGAAGTTCCCCGGACGGATCCGCCGAGATTCGGGACGCCGCCGGCTCCTTGCTCGGCCGGGGATTCCTCTCGCCCTCCTCCCCGCTCGTTGCGCGGCTTTGGTCCTTCGGCGAAGGCCCCGTGGACGGCCCGTACGTCGGCCGGATCGTGGAACAGGCCGTCGCGCTGCGCCGCGAGGTCGTGCCACCCGAGACGACGGGCTATCGCCTGGTCCACGCGGAAGGCGACCGCCTCCCAGGGCTCATCGTCGACCGGTACGGCTCCGTGCTGGTGGTCCAGGCGACGACCGAGGGGACGGAACGAGCCCGCCCCCTCTGGCTGCCGTCCCTCCGAGCATTCTTCCCCGACGCGGCCGTCGTGCAGAAGAACGCCCTGCCGTCGAGAGAGGGCGAAGGGCTCTCGACCCGCGACGAGCGGCTCGCGGGAGAGGTCCTGCCGCGCCGTGTCCCGTTTCTCGAGCGCGGGCTCCGGTTCCTCGCCGACGTGGAGGAGGGTCAGAAGACCGGATTCTTCCTCGACCAGCGCGAGAATCGTCGCCTGGTGAGGGAACGGGCCGCGGGCCGGCGCGTCCTCAACATGTTTTCGTACTCGGGGGCCTTCGGCGTGGCGGCCCTTGCGGGTGGCGCGAGCCGGCTGGCTCAGGTCGACGTCTCCCGGCCGGCCCTGGACCTCGCCCGGGAGAACCACGAGGCCAACGGACAGGACGCCAACCGGGTGGAATTCGTCGCCGCAGACGCGTTCGAGGACCTGCGGCGGCGGGTTGCGGCGGGAGAGCAGTGGGATCTCGTCGTGACCGACCCGCCCGCCTTTGCGAAAAGGAAGGACGACGTCGATCGGGCGTGCCGGGGATACAAGGACGTGAACCGGCTGGCGATTAAGCTGCTCGCCCCGGGCGGGCTGCTCCTGGCGTGCTCCTGCTCGGGTCCGATCGCCCCTTCTCTCTTCCAGCAGGTCCTCTTCTCCGCCTCGCTGGAAGCCGCAACGCCGGTCCAGCTCCTCTCGCGGCACGGTGCCGGCGCCGACCACCCGGTCTCCCTCGACGTCCCGGAAGGGGAGTACCTGAAGGCGTTCCTCCTGAGGCGGCCGTGACCCGCGTCGTCCTGGCCGGGCCGATTCCGCCGTGGCGAAGCGGTATCGCCGACCAGACGATCCGCCTGGCGCGGGCGATGAAGGGCCGCGGGGCCCTACCGGAGATCGTGACGTTCCGAAGGATGTATCCCCGGCTCCTCTATCCGGGGCTCTCGGACCGCGGCGCCGGAGACTTCCCGACCGACGTCGGCGCGGTCCGCGTCCTCCTGGACGGCACGAACCCCCTCTCGTTCCATCACGCGGGCCGCGTGGTCGGCCGCGATCACCCGGACGCCGTCGTCGTCCCGTGGTGGACGGTCTTCTTCGGCCCGCACGCGAGGCTCTTCCTCGACGCCCTGGCGAAGGAGTCGCCGCGGACCGTCCGCCTGCTGCTCTGCCACAACATCGTGGATCACGAAGGGGGCCTTTGGAAACGGCGCATGGCCGTGTCCGTCTTCCGGCGGGCCGACTGCTTCGCGGTCCAGAACGGCCGGGCGAAGGAGGAGCTGCTCTCGCTCGTTCCCGGCGCCCGCGTGGAGGTGATCCCCCACCCATCCGAGCCACGCAAGGTTCTCCCCGACCGGTCGGCCGCGCGCGCGCAGCTCGGCGTCCCGCCGGAGGCGGTCCTCTTTCTCTTCACTGGCCTCCTGCGTCCCTACAAGGGTTGGGAGCTCCTTCTCGAGGCGTTCTCTCGCCTCCCACGCGAGTACCCGGAGGCCTGCCTCGTCCTGGCGGGGGAGCCCTGGGGTGAAGCCAAGCGGCTGCCTCGCCGGATTGGGGCGCTCGAAGCGGTCCGGCTCGAGCTCCGGTACCTGCCGGAAGAGGAGCGGGCCCTCTGGCTCGACGCCTGCGACGCGGTTGTCTGCCCGTACCTCCACGCCACCGGTTCCGGGATCGCGGCCGACGCGCTCGCGCACGGGAGGGCCGTCATCGGGACGCGCGTGGACGGTCTCGTCGAGGTCGTGGCCGAGGAGGAGTCGGGGATCCTGGTTCCGCCAGGCGACGTCGAGGCCCTCGCGGAGGCGCTCCGTCGCTTCCTCCGCGACGGCCTCGGGCCGCGCCTTTCGGCCGGTGCGGTCCGGCACCGGTCCCGCTTCTCGCCGGACGAGCACGCCCGCCGGGTCCTCGCCCTGGCCGGTTGGTAGACTCGCGCCGATGGCCATCGTCAAGATGTTCCGGGACCGCGTGGTCTCGATGGAACAGACGTTCGAGCTAGGCGAGAAGTACCTGGCGCTTCTCGGGGAGCTCGTCGCCGAGGCGTTCCCGGGGACGGGGATCCTCACTCACGAGCTCGAGGCCGAGACCGACCTCTTCACGATCGCCGTTGGCGGCGAGTCGGGCCGGCCGCGGCGGATCAAGTTCACACGGATGGTTCTATCGGACGCGACCTGCGTCCCAGCCGCTGCCGTCGAGAGGTCCGCGCCGGTTTGCGACCGCCTCCTGGGCTTCCTCCGGGGGCAGGCGGAGAAGGACGAGATCCTGGTCACATTCCGAAGCGTGATGGACCACGAGGACCGGACCGTTGGCGAGGAGGTCGACGCCGAGTGGCGGCTGAGGGAAGAGGCGGCCGCGGCCGCCCGCC
>CALFNC010000220.1 GCA_937902605.1 uncultured Acidobacteriota bacterium
CGATGTCCCTGCTGCCTCAGACCACCACCCGTAGAACCTCTCGATCTCACTAACCATCCAATGTTTTTAACACAGTAGTACTATCCTCTATTGACTTCTTCTTTGGGTGACGACATATTACATCATTGGAGGGCATTGTTATGGGATGCTGTCTGAAGCTTCCAATGGCAGGTCTCCAGGAATTCCTTTAGTTCCCCGGAGACTCTTTGTCGGCTTGGAATCCTTCTGCTAGGACCGCTGAGTTGCGATTCTCCGGGCGTTGATTTAGCGCGTCGTGCGCTATAAGCCACGTCATGAATCACGCGATCGCGATCTTCGCCTGTCTTCGAATACAAGACCTTGATGACATGGGGAGGAGAAACATGAAAACTATTACCCTGGCAAGGAAGCTGCTCGTTCTAACCGCCGCAGCGGCATTCGCTGCTTCCGGCTGGTCTGTCAGTGCGCAGACCCTTGCTCTTGACACGTCTTCGAATCGCCCTCTTGCTCTTGACACGTCTTCGAATCGCCATCCCACCCCCCTCACGTGGACCGGCTACAACAAGAACCTCTCAGCCTATTTCAGATACTGGGGCTACCCCAGCTATGCAGCGCATCCGAGGTTCCTCGGGTCGCTGACTGGCTCCTGGGAGCAGATCGGCGAGCAGTACGGCCGGGGAGCGGGGGATCTCATTCGCATGGTCTTCGAGGGCTGGTACATGGAAACGGTGCAGACACAGGGGAGCACCGCGGCCATGCTCGACTACGTGCACCAGGTCGAGGCCTACTACAAGACCTTGGTGCCCGAGGCTCTCGACCTCATGGCCGGGATCGCGATCGGGGCAAGCACGGAGCTCGACAAGTCGCCCCTGGCCGGCCTGATGACTCACTACGAGAAGATCATGATGATCAACTGCTACTTCGGGCTGGGGGTCGCGCCTCCCGTGAAAACGCCAAGCCAGATGGCCTTGCCGCTGTTCCAGGGTAGCGTAGACGACGTCTTCCAGAAAGAAGAAGGCTGCAGCGGAGCGGTGATCCTCGGGAAAGGCACGGCGGACGGAAAGGCCATCCACGTCAGCTCCGAGGACCAGCACTTCTTCCCGCAAGAGTACCTGGTCACGTACGTCGTCCATCCGAGCGATCCGAATGCCCACACGTACACGGTGACTGACACGGCCGGGGAGATCGGCAGCCAGACCGGGATGAACGACCAGGGTGTGGTCGTCAGCGGCTACGCCGGAGGAGGCTCCGGCATCGGTCCGAGGAGGGCCGGGCTCGACTGGCAGGTGGGAGTCTGGTACGCGACCGCGTTCTCCGACACCGCGCAGAAGGCGGTCGAGCTCTTGACGGTCGGCAGGCCGTCTTACAGGCAGGCGTCCGGCAAGAAGATCGTCATCGGGAAATGCGGCACGGGAGTCAACTGGGTCGCTTCAGATACGCAAAAGGCCTTCGTGGTCGAGAGCATTCCCGCTGACCTGAACGGAGTGGCCCGCTATGCGATCAGGGTCCCCGGGCAGACAGGCGAGGAAGGCGACTACATCGCTTCCACGAACAACGTCGAGGCGAAGGACAGCTACAACGAGGACAACGTCTACGACCCGGGTCATCCCATGAGCCAGCACGGAAGCGCCTTCACCAATCCGGTCTACGGGCTGGGCGTGAACGGTGGTAGTGGGACCCGGTTCATCACCTATATGAACCTCATCAAGCTGAACTACGGCCACATCACCCCGGAGATGGTGCAAGGGTGGCGGACAGCGCACTACACCTATGACGTGAATGGCGTCAAGCACGACACGCTGACCATCCCGGGCTACGGGGATGTCTCCCCGCACCTGGCGGTCGGCACGCTCTGCGCGCACACGAGGGCCGGGATCGGATTGGAGGGCTGGAAGGGATCCAACACCTACGTGAGCGTCGCCGTGCCCAACGACCTGACGATCTTCCGGGTCGTGGGACGAGCTTGCGACTGGGTGGGACCCTGGGATTCCTTGAACCTCAACTACCTTCCCTAGCTCAATTGCCTGAAGATGAGGGGGCACCGAGCAGTGCCCCCTTCGCCATCCCTGATTCGCCCGGGGGTCCCGTTCTCGAGGAGTCCCCACGGGAGTGGGATTATCCTTATGCGCACGGCAGGGTGGGTTGACCGCGGCGGTACTGGTGGGCGGCGCGGCTCTCCTGGACCGGGAAGCGGCGGCGAGCTCGGTCGCGCCCGGACCGCCTGCGCCGCCCCCGCGGAAACACGTTCCGCCACGCACACGTCGGGACCGGTCAAATTCGAGAAGCAGGTGCGTCCGATTCTGGAGGTCCGTTGCCAGCTCTGCCTGTCCGGCGTCAACTAGAAATACCGGTTGGCGACAACCGGAAGAGCCGGATTCGGGCTGCCGAGCAGCTATTCCGGCACAAGGTCATCCGCCTCCTGCAGCGAACCGGCCTGCTCGACGAGGACCGCACCCGCCCGCTCCTTTCCTGGCACCACTCCAGCTTCTCGGTCCATAACTTCGTGACCGTGGCAGCCGGCGACGGCCGCGCCCTCGATGTCCGCCGCTCTGGACCGGTACGAACTGCGCAACCCCGCCAGCCTCGCCCTCTTTTGCGGGCGCGAATCAAACTTCCCGCTATCCTCTCGTGCGTCCTCCTCCGGAACGGGATCTCGTCATTCGATGAACTCCTCGAATACCTTCGATTCGCCCGCGTCATCCGCGCCGATAACGTGGTTTTCCGGCAGCTGATGGGAAACGTCCCATCCGGCACCTTTCGAATGCTGTTGTCCGGTGTTTCGGTCGAAACCGGCCTCCCTCGCCGCTTTTTCTGGCGGCTTTCCTTGCCTCGACGCGGGGGCGGCCGGATAATCTCCCCGGTCGTAAATTCGGGATTACCGGGGCGCCATCATCGCTGAGCCTCGGCTCCGTTTCGGAGACCCTGGTTCAGAGTTCGACGTCCCGGCCCATATGAGGAGGAAGGCTCTCGATGAATACCCTCTGGATCGTCGTCATCGCGGTGGCCGTCATTTCGCTCGTCTACAACTTCTATGCCAAGCGGATCGACCGGGACGTCATCCAAGCGGATAAGAAGAAGGCGACGCCGGCCAAGATGTACATGGACGGCGTCGACTTCATGCCGACGAGCAAGAACATCCTTTACGGCTACCACTTCAAGTCGATTGCCGCCGCGGGGCCGATCGTCGGTCCCATCACCGCAGCCAACATCTGGGGGTGGTTCCCCTGCCTGGTCTGGCTCGTCGTTGGCGTCAGCTTCATCGGCTGGGTCAGCGACTACTCCGCGATCATGCTGTCGGTCCGGAACGACGGGAACAGCCTCAGCGCGATCTCGCACAAGCTGATCGCCCCCCGGACGAGGACGATCCTGTTCGTCTTCATCTTTTTCTACCTGATGCTCATCGCCGGCGCGTTCGTCGGCATCCTGGCCGCCATCCTGTCCGCGCGGCCTGACGTCCCGTTCGGCATCGTGATGCTGGCCCTGATGGGCCTTCTCGCCGGACAGATGATGTACCGGTGGAAGATGGACCTCCTCCTCGTGACCGCGATCGTCGTCGTGGTGACGATCGGTGCGATGGTCGTCGGCCCGTTGGGCCAGAGGAAGGACGAGAAGGGCGCCCTGGTCCTGGGCCCTGTCGGAGCCGCCGTCGCCTCTTTGAACGCTTCGGTCGACAACCTGAACGGCAAGCAAGCGCTCTTCTCCGTCGAGGATCCGACCGCCGCCGACCCGCGGATGCCGGTCCCCGGGAAGGACGGGAAGCGCCCGAACACGGCGGCGTTTGACGCGGCCACGGGCCAGATCCGGACGCTCCCAAACTACGTCTTCTGGATGATCTTCCTCTTCGTGTTCTCCTATCTCGGGGCAAACCTCCCTATCTGGCGGTTCGCTCAACCGGTCAACTACATCGGGTTCTGGATCATGCTCATCACCATTGTCCTGAGCGCGATCGGCGCTGTCGTGGCGCCGCTAACCGGCGTGCTCGACGCCGGGGGCAGCGCCATCGGGACCTTCGCTCTCCAGGCTGTGAAAGACCTCGGCTTCTCGGCGCCACAGCCGATGAAGGCATGGCAGCCGCTCTGGCCGATGCTCTTCGTGACGATCGCCTGTGGCGCGGTCTCCGGCTGGCACGCGCTGGTCGGCTCCGTGGGGACCGCGCGCCAGATCGAGTACGAGACCGACGGCCTCCCCGTCGGTGGCGGCTCGATGTTCGGCGAGTACACCCTCGGGCTCCTCTCCCTCCTCGCGGTCTCCATCGCGGGAGTCGGCGGCGGCGGCGGCCGGTTCGCGGCGGGCGTCGGTAAGCTGATGTACGCCGGGACCTTCAAGATGATCCCTGAGGTCTTCGGGACGGCGTTCGGGTTCGGCGCCTTCGTCATCATCGTCCTCACCGTCACGCAGCTCGTCTTCCGCGTCATGCGCGTGACGCTGACCGAGTGGATCGGCGAGACCGTCCCCCTCGTCCGCAACATGCACGTGGCGAGCATCATCTCGATGGGCCTCACGCTCGCGCTCGTCCTGACCGGCACCTGGGTCTACCTCTGGCAGCTCTTCGGCTCCGCCAATCAGCTGATGGCGGCCCTGAGCCTCCTCGTCGTGACGGTCTGGCTGAAGTCTGACGGCCGCAAACCGACGTTCGCCCTTATCCCGATGCTCTTCATGTACGTCACGACCCTCTTCGCCACGATCGTGACGGCCCGGAACCTCTACGCCACGATCGCCTCGAATCCGAAGATGAGCGGCATGCCGGTGGCGGGCGCGTGGGCCATGATCGTCCTCTCCGTACTCCTCATCATCGCGGCCCTTTTCATCGGGTGGGACGGGCTGAAGGCGTACCGGAAGTACGGCGGCAAGCAGGCCGCCCCGAAGCCGGCGACCGCGGGCGCATAGGAGCCTAGATCCGGACCGCCCGCTCGCCGATGTTCCGGATGACCGCGAACACCTCCGCCGCCCCTGTGGCGGCGGAGGGCAGGTCGACGTGAATTTGCACGTGCGGCTCGTTTCGCCGGATCGACAACCGGCGGACCGTCAGCCCTTCCTTCCGCAGCAGGGCCAGGCACTCGTCGGCCAGGGCCGGCGCCCTCTCGAGCTTGTAGAAGAGCGGGAGCGGCTCGGTCCCCTCCGGCTCGCGGAGCT
>CALFNC010000221.1 GCA_937902605.1 uncultured Acidobacteriota bacterium
GAGGCACCGACCGATCCGGGGACGCTGAAAGCGAACCGTAGAAGCTGATCGCGAAAAAGGGCGACGTCGCGTGCCTCGGCGCTCCCTGCAGCGGCCAGCTCCTCGAGCGAGCCGAGAGGGCCGTCGAGGAACGCCGAGAGCGACTGGAACATCCGGCTCGCCGCGCCGGACGCCGGCACGAACTTCGTGAACCGGCCCGCCCGCGCGGCCTCGTTCCAGGCGTCGAGCAGAAGGGGGAGCTCGTCCTCCTGCTGCACCCGCACGCCATCGTCGACGCGGCAGCACCGGACTAGACGGGCTCCGGGAGGAGGGGTCCGAAAGAGGTCGAGCTGCCGCCGGATCTCTTCGACCGAGATGCCGAGGCTTTCAATCTGCTCACGATCTCCCTCGGTGAGCACGATCTCGATCATGCGAAACGCGATGCTACCACCGCGGAAAAGCGCGAACCGCGAGGTCCTCGGCGGCCCTCAGCGGCCCGACAAGAACATCTGCACCGTCCGATTATTGCGGCGGGGCTGGAATAATCACCAGACGTGTGCCTCGTCCTGATCGCCTCCGATCCTCGTCCCGGCATCCGGCTCGTGGTCGGCGCGAACCGCGACGAGTTCCACGCGCGCCCCACCGCGCCCGCCGCCCGGTGGCCGGATCTCCCTTGTCTCGTGGCCGGAAAGGACCTCACTGCCGGAGGGACGTGGCTGGGGGTGACCGAGGACGGCCGCTTCGCGGCGCTGACGAACTTCCGCGACGGGAAGGCCCCGAAGGCCGACCGCTCCCGAGGTGAGCTCGTGGTGGAGTGCCTCCGGGACGAGCGGCTCGATGGCTTCTTCGCCGGGCTGCCGGACCGCCTAGCGAGCTACGGCGGGTTCAATCTGATCGCGGGCAGGCCCGGGACGCTCCGCCTCTTCTCGAGTCGCACGGGCAGGCACGACACGATTCCACCCGGGGTTCACGCGCTCTCGAACCACGACCTCGACACGCCTTGGCCGAAGGTGACTCGAACGAAGGAGGCGCTCGCGCGTCTGGCCGCCTCCTCGCGTCCCTTCGACGTGGAGGGTCTCTTCGAGATTCTCTCGGACCGGACGATCGCACCGGATCGCGACCTCCCCGACACCGGCGTCGGGTTCGCCCTCGAGCGGTTCCTCTCGGCTCCATTCATTGTCGGACCGGAGTATGGGACCCGCTCGTCGACCATCGCGGTGTTCCGGACGGACGGCGTGACGGAGTTCTTCGAGCGGACGTTCGACCCGCTCGGCCGGGCGGAGGGGACCGTCTCGGTGCGGCTGGGAGCCGGATCGAGATGAGGTCCCTTCTCCCGACCGCGTCCGCCGCGGGACGTCAGGCGGCGTGGACGGTGGCGCGCTTCGGGCGCCTGCGGGGCGCCTTCCGGGGGGCGGCCGCCGCCCTCTCCGGCTTCTGCATCCGTCGCCGGATCGTCAGTTTCCCATTCGGGAAAAAGTCGGCCAGGACCGGAGATTCCACCGACTCGAGCTGCCGGGCCACCGCCTCCGCCCGGGTTGTGTTGAGCGAAAGACCGTGGGCGGCCAGGTCGCCCGCCATCCGATGCTTGAGGAGGCGGATCCTCTGGAGGGTCGACAGGTAGGCCCCTTTCCAGATCTGGAGATAACGGCGGTGGTCCATCGGATTGACCGACATCACCTTCCGAAGTCGGTTCGCGGGAAGGAAGGTGAAGAGGCTCACCTCGGGGTGGTGCCGCAGGACCCAGGAGCGGTTCTTCTCGAAGCGAGTGAAGGAGAGGGTTCGGATGTCCTGGTCGGCGTTGAAGAGGATTCCCCGCTCCTGCGCGAAGCCGGGGCTCTTCGACACGTACGGGACGAACGGGTCGATCGCGAAGATCAGGGTGCTCCCCTTCCGGATCGCCTCGACGAAGTTGGAGGTCCGTGTCACCGCGCCGTCCATGTAGTACCTCTCGCCGATCTTCGTCGCGGTGAAGGCCGGGTTGATGCTGATGGAGGCCTGGATCGCCTTGCTGATCGGGACGTGGTCGAAGGGTGCCTCGCCGAAGAGGACGTGCTGACGGGAGTCCTGGTCGGTCGTCCCGATGTAGAGGCGGCGGCGCAGTTTCCGGAAGTCGTTCGTCGAGCCCGAGGCGGTGAAGAGGCGCCGGAGGATCTTCTCGAAGCCCTCGGCCTGGAACGGGGCGGTCAGAAAGTTGTTGTACTCGAAGAACAGGCTCTCGAGGGAGATCGGACTCTTCCCCTTGAAGAGGTCGAAGATCGAGCTCCCGAGCGCCTTTGCGAGCCGCTCCAGCGGGAAGATGAGCGTTCGGAGATTCATGTGGGAGAGCCGCAGCAGGCTGAGGCTAACGGGCGGTACCCCCTTCTTGGGCGTCCCGGCGATCGACGCCATGAACTCGTCGATCGTGTATCCGTTGGCCAGGATGCCCGAGACCACGGAGCCCGCGCTGATGCCGAAGTACATGTCGAACGAGCTCAGGGCCCCGGGAGGGAGACAGTCGTCCAGGCACTTGAGGGCGCCCATCTCGAAATAGATCCCGGTGATCCCGCCTCCCGACGCGCAGAGGGCCACTTTTCCGGTTCGCCGGGAGGCGGTCATCCGGACGAGCTCGTCGAGGACGAGGCGGCAGAACTTCGTCGCGCGCGGGAGCTTGGGGCACTCGCCGTCGAGGTGGCACGCGGAGATGTCCCGAATGACGCGACCGACGCCCCGGGCGCCCAGCGCGGCGATGATCCGGTCGACCTCGACGGGGTCGGAGCCGGAGATCATTGTGAGGACCCGGTGGAAGCCATAGCGCAGCTCCACGTCGTGCTCCTCGTCCATCAGGTTGAGGAGCCGCAGGGTCTTCTTGTAATCGGTCTGGAGGCGGGAGATGGGATGGCCGGCGTCGCGAAGGTCGAGGAGGACGAGGTTGAAGAACCGGTGCCTCAGGGCCGCGTGCGCCCTCGCGGGGGAATGGTGAACCTCGAAGTGAAGACTGCCTTCCGGGCATTCGAAGGTCACGCCGTGCGGAACGGTCCGGACGGTACACCCCTCCAGCTGGCGCAGCATCGCGAGGAACCGCTCGGCGTGAGCGGGCGACGGCGCGAAATAGAGGGCGGTCTTGTCAGGGACCGGATCGACGGCTTTCAGCCGTCTAGGGCGTTTTCGCAAGCGGACCAAGCTCTTCACGGGTTTCCCAGAAGGGTAACCTGCGACTCACCCGTCCGTCCATCGCGGAGATACCGGATCGAGACCGTCTCTCCAGCCTTTCTTTCCTCCAACGAAGTCAGGAGGTCGCTGCTCGAGGTCACGGCGCGTCCCCCGAACGACTGGATGACGTCGCCGAGGAGGAGGTCGCCGTCCTCCACGCCCGAAGAACCACTGCCCGGCGAGGAGCCCCAGGAGGACCGCCACGGCCAGCGGCCAGACCCCGGTTCCGGGGCGGCGGGCTGGCGGGAGGCCCTCCCGGGTTGCCGACATCGTGTGCTTGCTAGAACGCCGGGTAGAAGGTCTTGATAATGTCCTTGGTCGTCGGCATCGGCCCGGCCTTCTTGGCGGTCTCCTTCACGTCGGAGAGCCGCTGGATGAGCGAGGGCTGCTTCACCTCGTAGAGAAGGCCGACCGTCATGATGTCCGTCTCGCGGGTGTACTTCATCGCCTCGGAGCGCGAGGTGACGTCGTGTCCCTCTGGGATCGTCTTCAGCTTGGCCTTGAGGGTCTTGAACTGGTCGTCGCCTCTCCATGTCACGCAGGGGGACATCATGTTCAGGAAGGCGAATCCCTTATGGGACATCCCCTTGACCATCAGGTCGACCGTCCCCTTCAGGTCGCCGGAGAAGCCCCGGGCGACCCAGGTCGCCCCCATCGAGATCGCCAGCTCGCAGGGGTCGACGGATGGCTCGGGGTTTCCGTAATACGTCGACTTCGTCTTGTCGCCGGAGGGGGTGGTCGGGGCGGCCTGCCCCTTCGTCAGCCCATAGATCTCGTTGTCCATCAGGATGTAGAAGATGTCGAGGTTTCGGCGACAGGCATGCATGAAGTGGTTCCCGCCGATGGCGAGGCCGTCCCCATCCCCGCCCACCGCGACGACGTTCAGCTCGGGGCGGGCCACCTTCACGCCGGTCGCAATGGGGAGAGCACGCCCGTGGACGCTGTTGAATCCATAGGTGGCGACGTAGCCGGGGAGTCGCGAGGAGCATCCGATGCCGGAGACGACGACCGTCTCCCACGGCTTGAGCTGGAGCTCTGCCATGGCGCGATAGACGCCTGTGAGGACGCCGAAGTCGCCGCACCCGGCGCACCAGACCGGCTTGAGCTCGGTCTTGTAGTCAGCGGGCTGGAAGGTGGGGATCTCGACAGTTGCGCTCACTTCTTCACCTCCAAGGGGAGCTTGGCGGCCAGGGCCTTCCGGATCTCGTCGTTCACCTCGCCAACGGTGAGGTTCTTCCCTCCGGACCGCTTGAAGAGGATCGTCCGGTCGTCCGGGAGGGTCAGGAACGTCCGGAGGTACTTATAGAACTGGGCCGCGAAGCTGATCTCCAGGACGAGCAGCTTGTCGACTCCGGAGAGAAACTTGAGGAACGGATGCTTCGGAAACGGGAAGATGAGCTGCGGCACGAAGGCCGAGACGCTCTCTCCCCGCGCGTTCGCTGCCGCCACGGCCTCCCGGACCGGACCGGAAGACGAGCCCCAGCAGAGGATGCCGACGTTGGCCTTCTCCGGGCCGAATTGAAGGTACCGCTGGTACTTGTCGCGGATCGGACGGAGCTTCCGGTACCGCTTGTGGTTCATCTTCTCGTGGGTAAGGAACATCGAGGACGGGCTGCCCGACTCGCTGTGCTCGAGCCCGTTGGTCTGGTACATGAGGCCCTTCATGCCCGGCGAGCTCATCGGCGCCACGCCGGACTCGGTGTCGAGGTACCGGAGGTACTTTCCGGCGACCTCGGGCGGCGGCACGGCGCGGTCGACGACTGCGTGCTCGAGCCCCGCGGCATCAAGCGTCGAACGGCTCTGCCCGATCCCCTGGTCCGACAGAATGATGACCGGGAGCTGGAACTCCTCGGCGATGTTGAAGGCGTCGACCGTGGCGTGGAAGCAGTCCAGATCGGAAGAGCACACGTCTACACTCCAGTCACGCCAATATCTCGTATGCCG
>CALFNC010000222.1 GCA_937902605.1 uncultured Acidobacteriota bacterium
GGCGACGTTGTCACGAATGGCCGAGCGGGCCGCCGCCGTCCTCGCCGAGCACCGCCGCTCAGGCGCTCCGTCGCCGTTCCTGTCGCGAAGCGAATTTCTCGAGCGGTTCGGTCGCGGCCTCTCTTCTCCGCTTCAAGACGGCTGGCTGACGCTTCTGGCTGCCGGCGGGAAGCTGGCGCTCGCCGCGGATCAGGTCGGCCCGCCCGGCGCAAAGGGAGGGCAGGTGGCCGAGGCGGTCAGCCCGTTCACGGCGCGAGTCGAGGAGGCCTATCGGAAGGACCTCTTCGACCCGCCCAGGAGCCTCGATCTGGCGAAGGCGATTGGCACGAAGCCGCAGGTCGTGGAGGGGCTGGTCGGCCACCTCCTGAAGATCGGCGCTCTTCTCCGCCTCTCTCCCGAGGTGATCGTCCACCGCGACACCGTCGCCGGCGCCGAGGCGAAGCTCGCGGCCGTCCGCGGCCAGACGCTCGGCGTCGCGGCATTCCGCGACCTCCTCGGCCTCACGCGGAAGAACTTGATCCCGCTCCTCGAGCACTTCGACCGCGTGAAACGGACGCGGCGGACCGGGGACTCCCGCGTGGTTCTCTAGGAGCGACCGGCCTCGATCCGTCCCAGGAGGCGGAGCATCCCGTCCAGGATCGTCAGGGGGTGCGGCGGGCAGCCAGGGACGAAAAGGTCGACCGGGACTGCCCCTATGACCCCGTCGTGCTGGTCGGGCAGGCCGGCGTATGGCCCGCCCGAGATGGCGCACGCCCCTAGGGCGATGACGATTCGGGGATCTGGGACGGCAGCCCAGGTTTTCTCGAGGGCAAGGCGCATGTTCTCGGTCACCGGGCCGGTCACCAGGATCCCGTCGGCATGTCGCGGAGAGGCGACGACCTGGATCCCAAATCGCCCGATGTCCCACCCGATCGTGGAGAGGACGTTCACGTCCGCCTCGCAGGCGCTGCAACCGCCGGCGCTGACCTGTCTCAGCTTCAGAGACCGCCCGAAGAGCTGCAGGAGTTTCTCGTCGAGGGCGTTCGCCAGGACGAGCTCCCGTTCCCCGGTGATGAGGTCGTCGCGGGTCCGGGTCGCCATCCGGTAGTCCCTCGAGTAACGGATCGCTCCTTCGGGACAGCTCCGCTCGCATTCCGGGCAGAAGAGGCAGCGACCGAGGTCGACCGTGACGGAAGGGCCGATCGAGATGGCGTCCGTGGGGCAAACCTCGGCGCACTCGCGGCATCCCTTCGGGCACTTCGACGCGTCGACGGTCGGGACCCCCCGGAAGGTGGCCGGCAACTCGGGAGCAGGCCCGTCCGGCCATAACATCGTCCGGTGTCCCTGGTGGAAGCGGGCCTTCAGGGTTCGGATCATCGGCCCCCCCTCACAGGTCGTGCCCGCAGTATGAAAGGTTGAAGCTCTTGTTGCAGAGCGGGAAGTCCGAGATCTGACCTTCCCGGAGCGCGAGCGCCAGCCCGAACCAGTTGTGGAACGAGGGGTCGGTCACCTTGTATCGCACGAACCGCCCATCGGAACCCGTGAGGGCCACGTGACAGATCTCGCCGCGCCACCCTTCCGTCATCGACACGGCCAGGCTCTCCGGCGCCAGCGCCCCGACCGGGGCCCGGGCCGGCCCCTCCGGCAGTGTCGCCAGCCGCTCGAGGACGAAGGGGACCGATTGCTGGATCTCCGCCCACCGGACCATCGCTCGGCCCTGGACGTCGCCCGTTTCGGCCGTGGCCGGCTGGAACCCGACGTCACGGTAGACGCCGGCCGGATGGTCCCGCCGGACGTCGCGGGCCAGGCCGGAGGCGCGGGCCGCCGGTCCCACCATGCCGATCTCCCGCGCGTCCTTCTCGGTGACGACCCCCGTCCCTTCGAAACGGGCCATGACCGTGGAGGTCTTAAAGAGGAGTTCGGCCGCCTCGCGTACCTCGTCGCGTGCCGTCTCCAGCCTCTTCCGGAGGTCGTTCGCGCCCTCCGAATCGAGGTCGAACGCCGTTCCCCCGGGCCGGACGAGCCCCCGCCCAAACCTGTTTCCGCAGAGGAGAGCAGTCATGTTCAGGAAGTCGCCCCGGATCCGGCCGCAGAAGGACATCGTAGGGAGATACCCGACGTCGCCAGCGAGCGCCCC
>CALFNC010000223.1 GCA_937902605.1 uncultured Acidobacteriota bacterium
GAGATATTGGCGTGACTGGAGTTCAGACGTGTGCTCTTCCGATCTAGGGTCTGGTCGACCGCCTCGCGGTTCCGGCGAGCCACCTCGGCCCCCTTCTTCCCATACGTCTTGTCGATCGCGTGCTTGATGTGCTCGATCGCCTCCTCGCGCGGCAGGACGCCGGAGATGGCGAAGAAGCAGGTCTGCATGATCGTGTTGATGCGGCCGCCCATCCCGGTCGCCTGCGCGACCTTCAGGGCGTCGATCACATAGAAGCGGAGCTTCTTGGAGACGATCTGCTCCTGCACCTCGCGGGGCAGCTCGTCCCATATGTCGTCCTTGCTGAACGGCGCGTTGAGGAGGAAGACGCCGCCGGGGACGGCGAACTCGGCCATGTCGTACTTCGAGAGGAACTCGAACTGGTGGCAGGCGACGAAGTTCGCCCGCGACACAAGGTAGGCCGACCGGATCGGCTTCGGCCCGAACCGGAGGTGAGACACCGTCACCGCCCCCGACTTCTTCGAGTCGTAGACGAAGTAGCCCTGGGCGAAGTTGTCGGTCTCCTCGCCGATGATCTTGATCGAGTTCTTGTTCGCACCCACCGTCCCGTCGGCCCCGAGGCCCCAGAAGAGCGCCCTCACGACGTCGTTCGGCTCGATGTCGAATTCGGGGTCGTACGAGAGGGAGGTGTGGGTCACGTCGTCCATGATCCCGACCGTGAAGTGGTTCTTCGGCTTGGCCTTGCCCAGCTCGTCGAAGACCGCCTTCGCCATCGCCGGCGTGAACTCCTTCGAGGAGAGGCCGTAACGGCCGCCGATCACCTTCGGCTCGGACGTGAAGGCCGAGACGCCGTTCTCCTTCGTCTCGCGGAAGGCGGCGATCACGTCGAGGTGGAGCGGGTCACCGATGGAGCCTGGCTCCTTGGTCCGGTCCAGGACCGCGAGCGCCTTGACGGTCTTCGGAAGCGCCGATACGAACGCGTCGATGTCGAATGGCCGGTAGAGACGGACCTTCAGGACGCCGACCTTCTCGCCCTTACCGACGAGGTGGTCGACCGTCTCGTGGACTGTCGAGCCGCCCGAGCCCATGATCACGAGGACCCGCTCGGCCTCCGGGTGGCCGACGTAGTCGAAGAGGTGGTACTGCCGGCCGGTCCGCTTGGCGAACCGGTCCATCTCGACCTGCACTAGGCCTGGGCAGACCGTGTAGAACTGGTTGCATGCCTCGCGCGCCTGGAAGAAGACGTCGGGGTTCTGGGCAGTGCCCCGAAGGACGGGGGCGTCGGGCGTCAGCGCCCGCTTCCGGTGCGCCAGGATCAGGTCGTCGTCGATCAGGGACCTGAGGTCGTCGTCCGACAGCTCCTCGATCTTGGCCACCTCGTGCGACGTCCGGAAGCCATCGAAGAAGTGGAGGAAAGGGATCCGGGACCTGAGGGTCGCCATCGTCGCGATCGCCGCGAAGTCGTGCGCCTCCTGGACGGAGCCGGACGACAGGAGGGCGAAGCCGATCTGGCGGCAGGCCATCACGTCCGAGTGGTCCCCGAAGATCGACAGGGCGTTCGCCGCCACCGTCCGCGCCGCGACGTGCATGGCGAACGAGGTCAGCTCCCCGGCGATCTTGTACATGTTCGGGATCATCAGGAGGAGGCCCTGCGACGCCGTGAAGGTCGAGGTCAGCGCTCCGGCCTGCAGGGCTCCGTGGACGGCCCCCGCGGCTCCTCCTTCAGACTGCATCTCGTTGACATCGGGGATGGTCCCCCAGATGTTTTTCTTCCCCAGGGCGGCCCAGTCGTCCGAGAACTCCCCCATGTTGGACGACGGGGTGATCGGGTAGATCGCGATGACCTCGCTCGTCCGAAAGGCGACCGAGGCGGCAGCTTCGTTGCCGTCGAGCGTGACGAGACGTTGTTCAGACATTAGCTTCTCTCCTGTAATCGCGGACGAACGTCCCCCCTGGACGGCCGCCCCTGCAGACACGCGAAAGATTACCCAAGCTGCCCGGGGCTGCGGACGCGGCCAGCGCCCTCTCGCTCGCGTCCGGCGTGACTCTCCTGTCTCAGACCACGCGGCTCCGGACCTGGAACTTCACGTCGTTGCTGTCAGCGGAAGCCGACCCTCGTTCCTGTAGGTGACGGCGCAGCTCGTCGATGACTGCTGCGTCGAAGCGCCGGTGGCCGCCGAGTGTCATCTGGTACGGCATCCTGCCTTCCCGGGCCCACCGGGTGACGGTGTTCGGCGAGACCCCGAGGGAGGACGCCACCTCTGAGGGTGTCAAGAAAACTTCGTGCTGGTGGGTGTGGGCGTGTGCGTTGGACATGACTTCGACTCCCCCCTTCGAATACAGTCTGTGGTTTGCCACAGGACTTGAGGGAATTATATAATTCAGATGAATCACGTCGTAGTCCTTTTGCATCAGCCATTGGAGGCCGGTTCCATTATTTGGCCAGCGGCTAAACTCCTCTCTACACGAGGACCATGTGCCAGGTGATCTGCTCGTTTCCCTCGACAGCGGAACGCAGAGCGTAAGGGCCCTGCTGTTTGACCTGAACGGAAACCTCCTCGCCAAATCCCGGGTCAAGATCGAACCCTACGTGTCGCGGCGTCCCGGGTGGGCGGAGCAGGAACCGTCTATCTACTGGGATTCGGTGGCGGAGGCGTGCCGGTCCCTCCTGAGGATGCCGGGGGTCCGCAGGGAGGCGATCGCCGGTCTCGCATTGACGACCCAGCGGTCGACCGTCGTCAACCTGGACCGGAACGGAGAGCCTCTCCGCCCCGCGATCGTCTGGCTCGATCAGCGGCGAACCGAGGGGCTTCCTCGGCTCGGCGGGCTTTGGGGAGCGTCGTTCCGCGCCGTCGGGATGAGCGACACCGTGGCCGCCTTCCAGGCCGAGGCGGAGGCGAACTGGATCCGCGTGCACCAGCCGGACGTCTGGGAGAAGACCTCCAGATTCCTTCTCCTCTCCGGGTACCTCACGTGGAAGCTGACCGGGCGCTTCGCCGACTCGACCGGCGGCCAGGTCGGCTATATCCCGTTCGACTTCCGGCGCCACCGCTGGGCCCGACGGCTCGACTGGAAGTGGAAGATCCTGCCGATCCGCCCGGAGCAGCTCCCCGAGCTCGTCCCGCCCGGGACCGTCCTCGGACCTCTGACGGCTTCGGCGTCCGAGGCGACGGGGCTTCCGTCCGGGCTCCCCGTGGTTGCCGCGGCCGCGGACAAGGCTTGCGAGGTGCTGGGCGCCGGCTGCCTCGAGCCGCACATCGCCTGCCTGAGCTACGGAACGACGGCGACGATCAACACGACCTTTCTCCGTTACGTCGAGCCCTATCCCATGATCCCGCCCTACCCCGCCGCGCTGCCGGGTGCGTTCAACGTCGAGATCCAGATCTACCGCGGGTACTGGCTCGTCTCCTGGTTCCGGCAGCAATTTGGACACCGCGAGGAGCAGCTCGCCTCCGAGATGGGGGTGGAGCCCGAGGAGCTGTTCGACGACCTGATCAAGGACGTGCCTCCCGGATCGATGGGGCTGATGCTGCAGCCCACCTGGTCGCCTGGGGTCAAGATCCCGGGCCCCGAGGCGAAGGGAGCGGTGATCGGGTTCGGGGACATCCACACCCGTGCTCACCTCTACCGCGCGATCCTCGAAGGGCTTGCCTACGCTCTCCGCGAGGGAAAGGAACGGACCGAGCGGCGGAGCGGGGTCCCGATCACCCAGATCCGCGTCGCTGGCGGCGGGTCGCAGAGCGACGCGGCGCTCCAGATCACGGCCGACATCTTCAACCTCCCGACGGCGCGCCCCCACGTCTCCGAGGCGTCCGGCCTCGGTGCAGCGATCGACGCGGCGGTCGGACTCGGGCTGCACCCTGACTTTCCGTCCGCCGTCCGCGCGATGACGCGCGTCGGCCGCGTCTTCACTCCCGACCCCAAGACCGCCGGCCTCTACGAACGCCTCTACCAGCGCGTGTACCGGCAGATGTACCGGCGCCTCCGGCCGCTCTACCAGGAGATCCGAGAGATCACGGGCTACCCGAGTTGAGGCGACGGAAGCCTGCCGGACCCGATAGCATCGGTCCATGACGGCGCCGGTCCTGCTCGACGACGGCAATCACCTGCGCTTCGTCTCGCGCTTTGGGCTTGACTTGCTCGTCGTCGAGCGGATCCGCCCGTACGTCTTCCGCCCGGATAGGACGGCATCCCGGCGGGCTCCCGCTCGCCGGCCTTCTTAGTAAAACCACCGGCTTCCGCGGACCGTATGACGGAGGCCATAACATTAGGGCGACGATGGACAGCTCCACACGGAACGCCGACCTCTCCGCCCTCCGCATACCCCGCGACCCCCAGCCAGGCCGCCGCGGACGGTTCGTCGTGCCCGCAATCGCCACGCTTCTCGTCTGCCTCGTCGCGGCCGGACTCTTCTGGGCCCGGTCTAGCGGGAGCCTCTCGCTAAGCTCCCAGGAGGTGTCGACGACGCGCGTCGTCCTCGTCACGCCGACGCAGGCCTCGACCGTCCTGACCGCTTCGGGCTACATTGTCGCGCGCTCCAAGGCCGAGATCTCTCCGAAGTCGGTCGGGCGCATCGCCTGGCTGAACCTCGAGGAGGGGCAGAAGGTCCGGAAGGGCGAGCTGGTCGCCCGCCTCGAGTCGCAAGAGATCGAGGCCCAGCGGAAGCAGTTCGTTGCGTCCCGGGAGCAGGCGGCCGCGCAGCTCCAGAACCCGAAGATCGAGCGGGAGCGAGCCGCCTCGATGCTGAAGCAGCTGGTCGGCTCCCAGCAGGCGTTCGACGCCGCGGACGCCCAAGAGCGGCAGATGGAAGCGGCGGTCCGCTCTCTCGACGCACAGGTCCGCTACGTCGACGAGCTGATCCGCAACGCGGAGATCTACGCCCCGATCGACGGCGTCGTCACCGTAAAGAAGGCGTTCGTCGGCGAGACAGTCGCCCCGCAGGGCTTCGGCGGCGCAGGGTCGGCCGGGGCCACCTTCGCCGTCATCGTCGACCTGAAGTCGCTCGAGATGGAGGCGGACATCAACGAGCAGAATCTCGGAAAGCTCCGGATCGGGCAGCCGGCCGAGGTGGCGCTCGACGCCTACCCCGACAAGCCTTACAAGGCCCGGCTCCGGCAGATCGTCCCAACCGCCGACCGGCAAAAGGGATCGGTCAAGGTGAAGGTGGAGGTCGAGGGGAAGGACGAGAAGGTCCTCCCCGAGATGTCATGCCGCGTGGTGTTCCTCGCCCCCGAAACGAAGGTGGACGAAACCGCGAAGCCGAAGGTGATGGTCCCCGCCTCCTCGATCGTCCAGGTCGGCGGGAAGAAGGGAGTCCTCCGGGTCGAGGACGGCAAGGCCGTCTTCATGCCGCTCACGCTCGGCGCCATCGCCGTCGCCGGGGGGCAGCTCGAGGTCCTGTCCGGGGCCAGCGGCGGCGAGGAGATCGTGGCGGACGCCGCCGCCGCACCGGCGCGGTGGCGCGCCGAGCAGAAGATCCGCCTGAAGAAGGAATAGGAGAGCCCGCGTGGAGAACGCCATTCAGCCGCTGATCCAGGTCCAGTCGGTCGTCAAGCAGTACACCCGCGACACCCAGGTCCTCACCGTCCTCGACGGTCTCTCGCTGAGCATCGATGCCGGGGACTTCGTCGCGCTCATGGGCCCTTCGGGCTCGGGAAAGACGACGCTCCTCAACCTCATCGCGGGGATCGACCGGCCCACCTCGGGTCGCGTCCTCGTCGGCCCCGACGAGGTGTCGGCGATGAGCGAGGGGGCCCTGGCGAAGTGGCGGAGCCGGAACATTGGGTTCATCTTCCAGCTCTACAACCTCGTACCTGTCCTGACCGCTTACGAGAACGTCGAGCTGCCGCTGCTCCTGACGAACCTCTCGAAGGCCGCGCGCCGGAAGCAGGTCGAGCTGGCGCTCTCGGTCGTGAACCTGACCGACCGGACGGACCACTACCCCCGGCAGCTCTCAGGCGGGCAGGAGCAGCGCGTCGCGATCGCGCGCGCGATCGCGACCGACCCGAAGCTTCTCGTCGCCGACGAGCCGACGGGTGATCTCGACGCCCGGAGCGGCGAGGAGATCCTGATCCTCCTCGAGCGCCTCAACGACGAGTTCAAGAAGACGATCCTGATCGTCACACACGATCCGAAGGCCGCCGCCTGCGCGCACCGCCTGGTTCACCTCGACAAGGGGGTGCTGAAGGAGGATGTGCGCGGAGCCGGCAAGACGGTCGGCATCGCGGCGGCGGCGACCGTTTCGGCCGGGAAGTGATGGAGTCATGCGCTTCCTCCCGCTCGTCTTAAAGAACGTCTTCCGGAAGAAGACCCGGTCGATCCTGACGATCGGATCGATCCTCCTTCCTCTCTTCGTCATCTGCATCATGGGAACGCTGCTCGCGACGCTGGATTCGGACCCCTCCGGTGGGAAGGGGATGTTCCGCCTGACCGTCCGGCACTCGATCTCCATCACGAACTGGCTCCCCGAGGCCTACCTTCCGAAGCTCCGGCAGATGCCGGGCGTGAAGGAGGTCACGATCATGAACTGGTTCGGCGGGAAGTACGTGGACAGCTCCGCGAAGAACTTCTTCGCCCGGTTCGCCATCGATCCCGAGAGCTTCCTCCGGGTCTTCGACGAGGCGACCGTCGTGGAGGGGTCCGCCGCCGACTGGATGGGAGACCGGAGCGGCCTCCTCGTCGGGAAGGTTCTGATGACGAAGTACGGCTGGCGGCTGGGCCAGCAGATCACGTTGATGGGCGACATCTATCCCGGCAACTACACGTTCACGATTCGGGCGGTCTTCAAGGGGGCCGACGAGAGCGGCGTCTATTTCGACCGGAGAGTGCACGAGGAGGCGCTTCCGCGCGTCAAGGGCTACGTCGGGATGTACTGGATCAAGACCGACTCGGTGGCCGCCGTGGAGCGGCTCCCGAAGCAGATTGACGCGATGTTCGAGAACTCGCCGTTCCCGACGAAGACGGAGACCGAGAAGGAATTCCAGAACAGCTGGGTCTCGATGCTCGGAAACGTCAAGCTCCTCATCACGTCGATTGCCACGATCATCGTCCTCGTCATCCTCCTGATCGCGGCGAACACGATGGCGATGTCGGCGCGCGAGCGGGTGACCGAGATCGCCGTGCTCCGGACGCTCGGGTTCGGAAAGCCGACGATCCTGGGGCTGGTGCTGGGAGAAAGCGTCCTGCTCTCGCTCTTCGGCGGGCTTCTCGGGCTCGGTCTCTTCGTGCTGTCGTTCCCCGGCTTCAGGGCGTGGATGCTCAACTCGCCGATGGGGGCCTTCGCCACGGGGATGAGGATCTTCCCCGGGATCCTGGCGCTCGGCTTCTTCATCACGGTCCTCGTCGGGCTCCTCTCCGGCCTCGTCCCGGCGATTCGCTCGGCCGGACGATCCATCCCGGACGGGCTCCGGCAGGTTGGCTGAGGAATAGGGAGAAGGACACGACATGCTCGGCATCCCGCTGAAGTACAACATCCGGAACCTCTTCGTGAGGCGGGTGACGACGACGCTGACGGTCCTCGGGATCGGCCTCGTCGTGGCCGTCTTCCTCTCGGTGATGGCGCTCGGCGAGGGAATCTCGAAGGTCTTCACCACCTCGGGCTCCGACAAGAACGTCCTCGTCCTGAGGCAGAACTCGCAGTCGGAGCTCCAGTCGGGCATCGGACTCGACCAGGTGCCCCTCGTCCTGACGCTCCCCGGCATCGAGAAGGACGCCGACGGCAAGCCGCTCGCGTCGGCCGAGCTGAACATCGTCCTGAACCTCGAGAAGGTCGACGGCGGCAGCTCGAACGTGACCCTCCGCGGCGTCCAGGAGAAGGCGATGCATCTCCGTCCCGGGATGAAGCTGACCGAAGGGCGGATGTTCCGGCCGGGGATGTCGGAGGTGATCGTCTCGGAGAGCGTGGCGAAGCGCTTCCGGAACTGTACTTCGGGCAGCACGCTCAAGTTCGGGTCGTACCGCTGGACCGTCGTCGGGCACTTCGACGCGGGCGGGACCGCCCCCGACAGCGAGATCTGGACCGACGTGGAGGGGATGCGGAGCACCTTCAAGCGGGGCGGCTACTCGTCGGTCCTGGCCCGGACCACCGACCGGGCGGGGCGGGACGCGTTCATCGCCGGAGTCGCCGGCGACGCGCGGCTC
>CALFNC010000224.1 GCA_937902605.1 uncultured Acidobacteriota bacterium
CGTCGGCGGTCTGGAGAAGGCGCATCCCCGCATGGAGGGGCGGCTCATCGGGTTGACGGTTCTTCCGGGGCTCCAGGGTGGAGACGCCGAGGCTGGCCGTGACGATCCCGCCGAGGTGAAGGGGCGGCTCGTGGTCCCCCCACGGAGCGCTCAGGAAGACATGCGACTCCGTCGCCGTCCGGATCGACTCGGCGGTCGCCAGCGCGGTCTCGCGGCCGGTGGCGGGGAGGATCACGACGAACTCGTCGCCCCCGTACCGGACGAGGAGCGCGTTCTCGCGGGGGACCGCGTCCCGCAGCACGCGGCCGAACTCGCCGAGAGTCGCACTCCCAGCCAGGTGCCCGTGCCGGTCGTTGATCTCCTTGAAGCGGTCGAGGTCGAGGAAGATCACCGAGAGAGGCTGCCCCCCGCGGAACGCGCTCTCCACCTCTGCGGGGAGCCGTTCGTGGAGGTGCCGGTCGTTCGAGAGCCCGGTCAGGTCGTCGTGCCGCACCATCATCGCGATCCGCTTGGCGTCGAGCGCGTTCTGGATCGTCGACGAGATGTACTGCGCGAAGATCTCGAGCAGCTCCTTCTCCGCCTCGCGGTACCCCTGTTCGCCCTGCCGGTTCAGCAGCTCGATGACGCCGCAGATCGACCCCCCGATCCGGATTGGCACGCAGAGGACCGACCGAGTCGAGTAGCCGGACCGGCGGTCGAACTCGCCGGCGAACTCGGCGTCGCCATAGGCCTCGTTCGTGATGTGTGAGACGCCGGTCCGGTAGACCGCGCCGACAATCCCTTTCTCGATAGCGACCCGCTCGCCGATGAAAGAGCGGGCGGCCGGTCCGAAGCAGCAGACGAAGACCAGCTCCTTCCGGGCCTTCAGGTCGTCGCTCTTGAGGAGAGGATCGTCCAGCAGGATCGAGCCGGAGGCCGACGGGACGAACTCGTTCGCCTTCTCGAGGATCGAGATCAGCACCGCATCGAGCGGGAAGCGGGGGAGGGCTCCGGCAGCGTCCCGGCTCCGCTTCCGCTCGAGGATCGGGGCGAGCCGTTCCGGCGAGAGGCACTCGATAGCGTTCATCCAATCTGCACCGAGCGGGATTCTCTCGCACCGGGGCGGGAGGGGGTGGCCCGGGCAGCAGGGCGCGGGGCAGGCGGCGGCCCGCCAGCGTCAGCGGACCTCGATCTCCGAGCGTCCGATCAGCTGGCCCCACACGGTCGAGACTTCGACCCTGACCCGCTGGCCATGGGCGAGGCCGCGGAGCATCGCGGATGACCGGGACCGGAAGCCCTGCACCCGTCCGCCTTCCACGTCGATTAGGCGGCTCTCGGAGACCTTTCTCCCGTCCAGCGACCAGACGTGCCGCACCCCTTCGGCGAGACCGGCAGGGGCCTGGATGGCGGCGACGACGAAGACGCGCGCTTCCTGAGCGGGCGATAGGAACGCAACGGCCGGCGAGACCTTGAGGCGGTCCTCCGACAGCGACGTTCCGAAAGTCGTCGAGACGAGGCGGAGCGGCGCCGGCGGGACGAGGGGACGCCAGACCGTGACGACCAGGAGGAAGAGGAGACCGACGGCGGCAACTTGCCAGAGGCTCCGGCCCCGCTCGCTCGCATGCCGCAACCAGAACGAGACGAAGACGCTCGTGGCCAGGAAAGCGCCGGCCGCCAGGTTCCAGAGGCCGCCGACGTGCCAGATCATCGGGAGCGTCAGGTTGACGCACGCGAAGGCGGTGAAAGCGAGGAGCGCCCCGAGAAGCCATGTCTGCCGGGTGACGTACTCGTCGTAAACGACGTCGATCGTGGCGGCGAGCGCGGCCACCACGAGGAGGACCATGAAAAGGGTGTTCCGGGAGGGGTACGTCGCACTCCGGTGGTATACGGGCAGGATGAAGAAAGCCAGACCCTGCAGCTGCCACTTTTGGGTCCAGAGGACGAGCCGGCGGGCGGGTTCCTTGCGTTCCTCGGAGATCAGCGGGCTCCGGAGCAGGACGGGGAGGAGGAGGCTCGTCGCCCAGACGAGACCGACCGACGCGAGGCCGTACCGAAGGAGCCACGTATGCTTCGACCCGGCCACGATGAAGCCGATGCCCCATCCGAGCGCCCAGAGGCTGTGGAGAGTCCAGAAGATTGCCTGATGGCGTACGAGGAATCGGCCGATCCGGTCGATCTGCTCCCGGCTCATTCCCAATCCCTCAGATCAGCCCGGCAGCGAGCTCGGCGACGTCCCTCCCGTCGCGGGCCCTCACGTTTGCGGCGTCGAGCCACGCCTGGGCCTTTGCGGCGAGGAGCGCCCATTCGTCCCGCTCGGAGGACGCGTTCACGTTCAGCCACCGGAGCGCCAGGGAGGTCGCCAGGGCGCGGCGGGCTTTCTCGGGGTCACCGGCCGCGGCATCCAGGAGCTTCTCCAGCGTCCTTAGCTTCAGGCCGAGGAGGTTTGCGAGCTCTCGGGTCAGCTCCCAGCTCCCGTCGGCGCGCTGCAGGGCGACCAGCCGGTCGACCGGTCGAAGCGACTCGCTCCCGGAGGGCTCTGGGGATTCGGCCTGTCGGGGCGCGGCGTTCGCGGCCGGCGGGGGCGCCGAGACCCGGTCGAAGAACGTCTTCGCCGCCCCGAGAACTGTCGGCCTCGCAAAAGCTCCGGTCCTCTCGAGAAGCGCCGGCGGCGTCATCGGCATCGAGGCAGCTTGCATCATCCCGCCCCACCCGTGGGTGAGGGCGACCGGGACCTTCCTGAGGACCGCCTCCTCGCCGAGAGGACCGCCTCGAGGGCCGGGAGGATTTCCGTTCCGCCCAGGTCGGCGTCCATCGCGGCGACATAGCGGGATCGCCTCCGCTCCCGAGAACAGCCCCGCGCGTACCTCCCGCTCTCTTTCGACCTTGGTCCATCCGCTCGACATGGTCATTCCTTTCCGTCTCCCGATGAGTCCTCTTCGGCGGAGGAGGGACGCTCGCCAAACAGCTCGCGGCACAGCGCCGCCAGCTCGGCCAGGCGTCCCGGCGGCGGTAGCCGAAGGCCGCTCGCCACGTGGACCTCGACGCCGGGCGCCACACTCAGGCGAACCCAGGTCCCCCTCGGAATGGACAGGTCAACTGTCACGTTCCGATCGACTTGGGCTGCGCTCCTGGACGAGGGGGCCGTCAGCTCCCGCCGGATCACCTCGAGTGTCAACCCTCGTTCCTGCAAGCCTTTGACCCTGAGCAGCCGCTCGAGATGCTCCGGTCCGTAGTGGTCTCCCCGCCCGACCCCGCGAGGCGCGGGAAGGAGCCCTTCCTGAACGTAATAGCGCACGGTCCGGCGTGTCACGCTGCCCAGGCCGGCCAGCTCGGCGATTCCCAGGGGCGGGGAGCTCGATTTGGCCTTCACGGGCATAATATGACAGTTACTGTCGTATTTGTCAAGAAGAAAAGGGGCGGCCGAGCCGCCCCTTCCTTCGGTCCGGACGACCTGCGACAGCCAGCCGACCGGGATCTTCTCCTTCCGGATCGCCTCGTCCAGCCACTTCTTCAGCGGGGCGAAGTAATCGAGGAC
>CALFNC010000225.1 GCA_937902605.1 uncultured Acidobacteriota bacterium
CATGAGGACGCGGACGTCGGCGTCCGCCGGGTTGACGCGCAGCTCCTCCTCCGCGAGGGCGAGCGCGGCGCTATAGGCGCGCCGGGCGTCGGCGCTATGGCCGGGAACAAGCGCCAGCGCGTCTCCCAGGTAGATGCTCCAGCGGAAGTTCTTCGGCGCCATGGCGACCGCCTTCCCGAACGCATTGGCTGCTTCGGTGTAGCGTCCGAGCCAGTAGAGGGTCGTCCCGAGGTTCGAGTGCGCGGCAGGGTTCGGCTGGATTTCGAGGGCGCGCCGAAGCTCCGCCAGGGCCTCGTCGAGCTGGCCGAGCCTCATGAAGACGACGCCGAGATTGCTGTGTACGCGTGCGACGTCCGGGTTCAGGGCGATCGCCTTGCGGTAGGCATCGGCAGCCTTTGCGTAATCGCTCCTTGCGGCGAAGTAGAATCCTCCGAGCTTGTTGAAGCTCGCCCACGAGGTCGGGCGGATCTGGGTCCCCCGGATGTACGTCTTCTCGGCCTCGGACGTGTTCCCCGAGCTCTCCAGCGCGAAAGCGAGGGCGAAGACGGCTTCGGGATCGTCGGGCCTTTTTTCGAGAGCCCTCCGGATGACCTCGGCGGCCTTGCCCGGTTCCCCCGTCGCGGTGAGGAGCTGGCCCAACGTGACCTGGGCTTCGGGAAGATTCGGATCGATCGCGATGGCGCGCTCGGCGGCCTTCTTCGCCAGCTCGGCCCACTTCACGTCCTTCGAAAGATCGTACGACGCGAGGTACGCCCGTCCCAGCGCCGCCTGGACGAGGGACGAGGTCGTTCCTCCGGAGATCAGTCCGAGAATGTCTATCGCCTTCTGGACCGAGGCGGGGTCGTCGTACCGCTCTAGAGCTCCAAGCGCGATGAAGTAGTCGCTCTGCGACGGGCCCCGCGCGATCTCCTCCCCCGGGGGGGGCCTTCCTCCTCCTGTGACCGTCAGCGCGAGCGAGGTGTAGATCTTCCTCGCCAGGTCATCCTCCAGGTTGAAGAGGTCGGACTCTGAACCGATGACCTCGCCCGCGTCGATCTGGACGGGCGACGACGTGAGCGCGAGCGAGTAGGAGAGCTGGATCCGGTCCCCCGTCTGGCGGATGCTCGGCTGCAGGATCAGGTTCGCCCCGGTGTCGCGTGCCGCTCGGACCGGGTCCGTCTCCCGGCCGGCGGCGGCGCTCGAAGCCTGCATGATTCGGACGCCGACGACGCGCTGCAGCTTTCCCCGCAGGCTCGCGGAGATGCCGGCCGCGCGCAGAAGGGCCTTCCCCTCGCCGGTGAACTCGGTCGCCGGAAGGACCGCCAGGAGCTTCGCCGCGGGGAGCGCATTGCCCGCCCGGTCGCGGAGAGCGACGTACGAGATGGCTGCGCCGAGAGCGAGGATCCCGAGTCCTCCGAGAGCCAGCGGGACCGGGCGCCGGCGCCGCCGCCACGCGGAGTCTCCAGCCGGGATCTCGGTCGTGTCGCCCATCCGGACAAGGTCGATCTGCTGCCGCGCGTGCGCGAGGTCGGGAAGCCGGTCGTCGACCCGCTTCGTCAGGCACGACTTCAGGAGCTCGACGACGGTGCGAGGCGTGTCGGAAGGGAGGGCGCTCCAGTCTGGCTCGCGGTCCAGGATGGCCACGAGGACGTCGGAGGCCGTCTCGCCGCCGAACGCCTTCCTTCCGGCGAGCATCTCGTAGACGAGGCAGCCGAAACCCCAGACGTCGCTCCTGCGGTCGAGCGTCCTGCCGCGGGCCTGCTCGGGGCTCATGTAGTTCGCGGTTCCAAGGACCAGCCCTTTTCTCGTCTCGTCGCCGTCCAGCGTCGGCGAATTGGAGATATTCCCGACCGGTCCGCTGCCGACGAACACCTTGGCGAGGCCGAAGTCGAGGAGCTTCACCTTCCCGTCCGGCGTCACTTTCACGTTGGCTGGCTTCAGGTCGCGGTGGAGGATTCCCTTGCCGTGTGCGACCTCGAGCGCGTCGGCGACGTCCCGCGCGATCTCGAGCGCTCGGAGGAGGGGAAAGGGACCGGCTTCGAGGAGAGCCTTGATCGTATCGCCCGGCACGAGCTCCATGACGAGAAGGCCCATACCCTCCACCGTCTCGAAGCTGTAGATTCTCGCGATGTTCGGGTGGTCGAAAGTGGCGAGGAGGTGGGCCTCTCTCTGGAACCGGGCGATCCGCTCCCGGTCGCCGGCATGAGCCTCGGGCAGGACCTTGATCGCCACGTCACGTCCTAGCCTCGTATCGCGCGCCTTCCAGACCTCTCCCATACCCCCGGCGCCGAGCGCGTCGGAGATCGCGAACGGACCGAGGCGGGTCCCAGGTTGGATCGACATGAGTTTTGGAGCGGTCTGCCGTAATTATGCGCCGTGCGGGTCGGGTGTCAGGGTGGCGTTTTGTGTTCGTCGAGATGAAGCCATTCTTCCCTTTCCGCCGCAAGGGTGCTGGGCGGACCAGGTCCGACGGCTATCTCACCTCTTCTGTACCGCTGCCGATCGGATGGCCATCCGGAGCTTCGCCGCGGAGGAGCGCGGATTCGCGCGCCGCTCCTCCGGCCCCGCGCGGATCACCTCGCGTGCGACGGCCGAGAAGAGGCCGGCCCGCTCCCCCTCTCGCAGCGCGTTCTTCACGCGGCGGTCCTCGCCCGAGTGAAACGTCAGGATTGCGACTCGCCC
>CALFNC010000226.1 GCA_937902605.1 uncultured Acidobacteriota bacterium
GGATCGTCCCCGACGCTTCGAGCCTCGGCGGCACGCCGCACCCCGCGACGGAGCGCGGCGGGGATGACGAGTCGCTCGGTGGCGATCCGCGAGACCGTGAGCGAGAGCGCGATCCCTCTCGGATCGGCAAGGGCCTTCACGAGGGCCCCTTGCAAAAGCGCCGCGAACGAGTCGTCGTCGGGGAACGGGGAGGCGGCGGCCCGGCCCATCCGCTCCTCACGGTGGGGCTTGAGAAACGGGGAGGTCCCGGTCCTCTTGGCCGCGTCGCGGACCGCCGACCGGAGGGACTCGGGCGAGTCCCCGGCGCGGGCCACCAGGAGCTGCCCGGTCCCTCGCCGGAGACGGACCGCGGTGCCGCTCTCCTCCGTGAAGGAAGCCGAAATCAGCCCGGCCTCGCTCGCGCTCCATGACGCGACCCGTTTCCGCTCGCGGAACGCCTCCCCTTCCTCGCCTCGCCGGAGCATCCCCCGGACGAGACGGACGGCGTCGTCCGCGTCCTGAAGCAGGTTGTTCAACGCGTCGATTGTAGGGAACGGCAGAAAGGGGGGGGCTGGTCGGGTGTGGCGCGGAGGGGGGAGACGTGTATCCTTCGCCCTCGATGTCCCTGTCCGAGACCCGTCTCTTAGCGCAGGCTGCATTTATCGCCCGGCGACTCGTGGCGGAAAACGTGGTGAAGGCCCAGGCGGTCGCGGACCTCCGGAGGACCGTCGAGGCCGCTCTCGTCGCCGACCGGGACCGCGAACGGGCCCTGGATCGGGAGGTCGAGGCGCTTCTCCGGGCGAACAGCCAGTCCATCAAGGCCGCCGGCGCCGACTACGCCGAGATGTTCCGGAAGGCGAAGAAGATGCTCGCTGCCAAGAAGAAAATTCCTCTCTAGGGAGTGTGAGGACGATGCGGACGAGCGAAGAGCGCCTCCAGTATCTCGATTCGCTTCGGGAAGCGGCCAGGGCCGGGGGCGGGGCAGCCCGCCTCGCGAAGCAGCACGCTTCCGGGAAGCTGTCGGCGCGCGAGCGGGTCGAGCTCCTCGGGGACTCCGGGTCCTTCGAGGAGGTGGACCCGTTCGTTGTGCACCGGTGCCGCGACTTCGGGATGGGGCAGGCCGACGACCTGATCCCGGGGGACGGCGTCGTTGCGGGCTCCGTCCGCGTGGACGGCCGGCCGGTGTTCGTGTTCGCCCAGGACTTCACGGTCTTCGGCGGCTCGCTGTCGGAGACGAACGCCGCGAAAATCTGCAAGATCATGGACATGGCGATGCGGATCGGCGCTCCGGTCGTCGGGCTGAACGATTCCGGGGGCGCCCGGATCCAGGAAGGCGTCGCCTCCCTCGCCGGCTACGCGGACATCTTCCTGAGGAATACCCTCGCCTCCGGCGTGGTGCCGCAGATCTCCGCGATCATGGGGCCGTGCGCCGGCGGCGCCGTCTACTCGCCGGCGATCACCGACTTCATCCTGATGGTCCGCGGGACGAGCTACATGTTCGTGACGGGGCCCGACGTCATCAAGACGGTGACCCACGAGGAGGTGACGAAGGAGGCCCTGGGCGGTGCCGACACTCACGCATCGACTTCCGGGGTCGCGCACGTCGTGGCCGACTCCGACGCCGACTGCCTCCTCCGGATCCGGGACTTGCTCGGCTACCTCCCATCCAACAACCGCGAGGACCCGCCGCGCCGGACGCCGAAGGACCCGATCGACCGCGAGGACCCGGCGCTCGACCACTTCGTCCCGGAAAACCCGAACCAGCCCTATGACATGAAGGCGCTCGTCGGCTCCGTGGTCGACGACGGGGATTTCTTCGAGATTCACGGCGACTACGCGAAGAACCTCGTCGTCGGCTTCGCGAGGCTCGGCGGCCGCCCGGTTGGCGTCGTGGCCAACCAGCCCGACTTCCTGGCTGGGTGCCTCGACATCGACTCGTCGCTCAAGGGAGCAAGGTTCGTAAGGTTCTGCGACGCCTTCAACATCCCCCTCGTGACGCTCGTCGACGTTCCCGGCTTCCTGCCGGGCACCAAGCAGGAGTTCGGCGGGATCATCAAGCATGGGGCGAAGCTGCTCTTCGCCTTCGCTGAGGCCACGGTCCCGAAGGTCACGTTGATCACCCGGAAGGCGTATGGCGGGGCGTACGACGTGATGTCCTCCAAGCACATCAGGGCCGACTTCAACTTCGCCTACCCGTCGGCCGAGATCGCCGTCATGGGCGCCGAGGGGGCGGTCAACATCCTCTTCGGCAAGGAGCTCGCCGCGGCCACCGACCCGGTGGCGGCGCGGCGCGAGAAGGTCGCCGAGTACCAGCTCCTCTTCGCCAATCCGTACGTGGCGGCGCGGAAGGGCTACATCGACGACGTCATCCACCCGCGGACGACGCGGCGCCGGTTGATCCGGGCTCTCGACTTCCTGGAGAACAAGCGCGACATCGTCCCGCCGAAGAAGCACGGAAACATCCCGCTTTGAGCGCGCCCAAGCTGCTCATCGCGAACCGGGGCGAGATCGCGGTCCGGATCATCCGGGCCTGCCGTTCCCTCGGGATCTCTCCCATCGCCGTCTACTCCGAGCCCGACCGGGACGCTCTCCACGTCCGGCTCGCCGACTGGGCCGTGCCGATCGGCCCGGCCCCGGCAAAGGAGTCGTACCTCGTCGTCGAGAAGCTGCTCGACGCCGCCGCATGGACCGGGGCGACGTTCGTCCACCCCGGCTTCGGGTTCCTCTCCGAGAATGCCGAGTTCGCCCAGGCCGTCATCGACCGCGGGCTGATCTGGGTGGGCCCGAAGCCCTCCTCGATCGCGGCGATGGGGTCGAAGACGGAGTCCCGTCGGAGGATGGTCGACGCCAAGGTCCCCGTCGTCCCGGGCATGACGACGGCTGCGAAGGACGCCGACGAGCTGGTCGCATTCGGCCGTCAGCACGGGTTCCCCCTCCTGCTCAAGGCCGCCGCGGGCGGCGGCGGGAAGGGGATGCGGGTCGTCCGGTCGGAGGACGAGGTCGCCGCGGCGTTCGAGAGGACGCGGAGCGAGGCGAAGTCGTTCTTCGCGGATGACGCCGTCTATGCGGAGCTCTACGTCGAGAAGTCCCGTCACGTCGAGGTCCAGGTCCTCGGCGACAAGCATGGGCGGGTGATCGCCGTCGGCGAGCGCGAGTGCTCGCTCCAGCGGCGTCACCAGAAGGTCCTCGAGGAGTGCCCGTCGCCCGCCGTCTCTCCCGAGCTCCGCGAGCGGATGCAGGCCGTGGCCGTCGCCGCCGCCAAGGCGGTCGAGTACGAGTCGGCCGGGACGGTCGAGTTCCTCCTGGCCCACGACGGGCGGTTCTTCTTCCTCGAGATGAACACCCGGATCCAGGTCGAGCACCCGGTCACGGAGATGGTCTACGGCGTCGATCTCCTCGGGGAGATGATCCGGATCGCCCGCGGCGAGCCGATGTCGCTCCCCCAGGTCCTCGAGCCGCGCGGACACGCGATCGAGTGCCGCATCTACGCCGAGGATCCGGCGCGCAACTTCGCCCCGTCCCCGGGGGTCGTCAGGAAGCTCCGGTGGCCGGGCGGCCCCGGGATCCGGATCGACGCCGGCCTCGAGGAGGGGGACACGGTCCCGCTCGACTACGACCCGATGGTGGCCAAGCTGATCACCTGGGGCGAGGACCGCCCGAAGGCCATCGCCCGGATGATCTCGGCCCTGCAGGAATCGCGCGTGGAAGGGATCGAGAATTCCATCCCGTTCTTCCTCGAGCTCCTCGCCGACCCGGACGTTCAGGCAGGCCACTTCTCGACGCAGTTTCTAGACACGTGGAAGTACACGGGCCGGCGGAACCAGGAGGGTGCGCTCGAGGACTTCGCGCTGGTGGCCGCCGCTCTCGACTCGGTGGGGCGCAGCGGACGCGCGTCGCTGATGGGGCGCTCGGACGGTCCGTCGGCCTGGCGGACCGCGCGTCCGACGTACGGGAGGCGCGATTGAAGTACTTCGCGCAATTCGGCGAAGGCAAGGACGCCCGCACCCGGTCGATCCGGATCCCCCGGGAGGCGGCCGGCCCAAAGCTCGACGTGGGCCTGGACGGGAAGAACGCCCTGTGGGAGGTGAGCCCGATGCCGGGCGGCGGCTACTCGCTCGTCGGCCCGGACAGTCGGCACGCCGAGGCTACGGTGCACCGGCTGCCGGACGGACGGCTGCGCGTCCACGTGGGCGGGGGCGTCTTCCAGTTCGAGTTCCTCGACGACCTGACCGCCCGCGCCCAGCAGGCGGCCGGTGGAAAGGGGAAGAAGAAGTCGGCCGACGTGAAGGCTGCCATCCCGGGACGGGTCCTGCGGCTCTTGGTGAAGGTTGGGGACGTGGTGACGGTCTCTCAACCTCTTTTAATCCTCGAGGCGATGAAGATGGAGAACGACGTCCGGTCCGATCGCGACGGGACGATCCGCTCGGTCGAGGTCACGGCCGGGCAGGCGGTTGGCGCCGGGGACGTCCTCGTGCGCTTCGCGCCGGAGACCTGAGAGACTGAAAACGCATCGGAGGCCTTCAGAAAAATGCCCGCTCGAATCGAACGACGTTTGCGCCCCCTGACCCTCGCGGCCGCGGCTCTCCTATCCGTCGGCGCCCTTTACCTCGCCCGGGCGACAGCCTCTCCGCAGGCGCCGCCCACCCCGGCGCCGGCGTCTCAGATCGGAAGAGCG
>CALFNC010000227.1 GCA_937902605.1 uncultured Acidobacteriota bacterium
GGCATACGAGATATTGGCGTGACTGGAGTTCAGACGTGTGCTCTTCCGATCTATCGACGCGGCCAGGGACGCGCTTTACGCGAGCAAGGTCACCTCGTACGCCCAGGGGCTCGGCCTCCTCTCGATCGCGTCGAAGGAGTACGAGTGGGACCTCCGGATGGAGCGGATCGCAAAGATCTGGAGGGCCGGCTGCATCATCCGCGCGACGCTGCTCGACGACATCATGGCGGCGTACCGCCGAAACCCGGCACTCGAGAACCTCCTCCTAGACGAGGCCTTCCGCAACGCGACCGCAGCCCGACAGGACGCATGGAGGTGGGTGGTCCGGACCGCGGTGGACCTCGGCATCCCGGTCCTCGCGACGGGAGCATCGCTCGCGTACTACGACGCATACCGGAGCGAGCGCCTCCCGGCGAACCTGACGCAGGGCCAGCGGGACTACTTTGGAGCCCATACCTATCGCCGCGTGGACCGACCCGGTACGTTTCACACAACGTGGTGAGAGGGCCCGGAGCGGGACGGGCAACGCCGTCCGCCGCGGCTGACCGGCGCCGTTCCGCTCCGCGCTGATCGCTGCGTTTACGCGAACGCTTCGCACAAACCGGATGACCGTTCGATCTGTGACACTCGTCATCGAAACGCTTGACATTCGTTTCGCGCTCGGGGACTCTAACGCAAAATTGAAAAGTCCGTGGATGGTCCTTCTGGGAAGGAATCCCGGAGAAGGAGTGGTCGCACTGCAGGAGCCGAGGCACTTTCCGGTCGTCGCTCATCGCCGCCTCTCGGCGGACGTGGAGAGGGCGCGGTTGCTCGGAGCCGGACGTGCCAGCCGAGGACGGGAAGCCGGTATTCGAATCGCAGAACGCGGCGAACGGGTCGCCGAGGTCGACATCAACGATTCTGGAAATGGATGAGAAACCGAGAACGGCTACGGGCTCGGCGGGACGAACCTGGGGAAGAAATAGGACGTCCTTATGAAGACCAAGAATTAGGAGTCCCCGAGGACTACGCAAGAAACGGAAAGGGGAAGTCGACATGAGCAGTGCACCCAGAGCCGCCGGCGCAGCCGGCCCGCCCACCCTGACCGCCGCCGAAGGACGCCGCGTCATCATCGCGTCGTCCGTCGGCACGGTGTTCGAGTGGTACGACTTCTACCTCTACGCGACCCTCGCGCCGTTCTTCGCGGCCCTCTTCTTCCCGAAGGGGAATGATACGGCCGCGCTGCTCTCGGCGTTCGCGACCTACGCGGCGGGCTTCCTCGTCCGTCCGTTCGGCGCGATCTTCTTCGGCCGGATCGGCGACACCGTCGGGCGCAAGTACACCTTCCTCATGACGATCATCCTAATGGGCTGCGCGACCGCCCTCGTCGGCTTCCTCCCGACGTACGAGACCGTCGGCATGCTCGCTCCGATCCTGCTGGTGACGCTGCGCTGCCTCCAGGGACTGGCCCTCGGCGGTGAGTATGGCGGCGCTGCGACCTACGTCGCCGAGTACGCTCCGGACGGCAAGCGCGGGTTCGCGACGAGCTGGATCCAGACGACCGCCACCATCGGCTTCTTCCTCGCCCTCATCGTCATCGTTTCCTGCCGTTCCGCGATGGCACCGAAGATGTTCGCGACCTGGGGATGGCGGATTCCGTTCATCCTCTCGATCTTCCTCCTGGGGGTCTCCATCTACATCCGGATGAAGCTGCAGGAATCGCCGCTCTTCACGCGCATGAAGCGGCAGGGGAAGGCGTCGCTCTCGCCCCTCATCGACAGCTTTGCGAAGTACCCGAACAACAAGTACGTGGCCCTCGCGCTCTTCGGCGCGACGGCGGGCCAGGGCGTCGTCTGGTACACGGGCCAGTTCTACGCGTTGTTCTTCCTATCGATCACGTTGAAGGTGGACTGGCTGACGACCTACCTGCTGATCGGTGCGTCGCTCGTCATCGGCACCCCGTTCTTCATCCTCTTCGGCTGGCTATCCGACAAGATCGGCCGCCGGAACATCATCCTGTTCGGTTGTCTGATCGCGGCCGCCACCTACTTTCCGCTCTTCAAAGGGCTCACCCACTACGCGAATCCCAAGCTCGAGGCATACCAGGCGGCCACGAAGATCTCCGTTGCCGCGAGCAACTGCAGCTTCCATATCTTCGTCGGGCCGAACACGAAGTTCACCCCCTGCGACAAGGCGAAGGACCTCCTGACCAAGAGCGGCCTCTCCTTCGAGTCGCTGCCGGCCGTCGCCGGCGAGACGGTCGTCACGAAGATCGGGAACCAGGAGCTGAGGGGCTTCGACGCTGGCAAGTTCAAGGAGGCCCTGAAGACGACGGGCTATCCAGGCGCCCCGAAGAGGGAGGACATGAACTACGCGATGATCATCGCGATCCTCACGATCATGATGATCTACGTGACGCTCGTGTACGGCCCGATCGCGGCGTTCCTGGTCGAGCTCTTCCCGACGAACATTCGGTACACATCCATGTCGCTCCCGTATCACATTGGAAACGGGTGGTTTGGCGGCATGCTCCCGCTGCTCGCGACCGCCATGGTCGCTGCGGCGGGCGACATCTACTACGGGCTCTGGTACCCGATCATCGTCTCGCTGAGCACGGTCGTGATCGGGGCGATCTTCCTCCGCGAGACAAAGGACGTAAAATTCCACGAGGACTGACCCGGCTTCCATAGAAGACGACCCGTGGGGGGGTGGAGGCCTCAGTCCGGGGCAGCCCCCCCCTTTTTCATGGCAGGCGACCGAAGAGATCCGAGGCAGCGCAGCGGCCTTTCGATATCTCGACAGCCTGCCGGGAAGGAGTGGACGTCATGGCGAACCGGATTCTCTTCGCAACGGATTTCTCGGAGATCTCCTCGAACGCATTCGACGAGGCCATCAAACTTTCGAAGATGCTGGGGGCGGAGCTCGTCATCGCGAACGTGCTTCACTACCCCCCGATACTCTCCGACCTCCGGGCCCAGGCCGAGGAAGTCGAGACGGCCATGAAGCAGTGGTGCACCCACCGCCTCGACCAGCTCGCGGCCAACGCGCGCTCGGCAGGGATCAAAGCCGAGACGGTCCTGCGGGAAGGAGCCGTCGTGCACTCCGGCATCCTGGCGATCGCGGAGGAGTTCGGGACGATCATGATCGTCCTGGGGACCCACGGCCGCACCGGACTCTCCAAGCTCGTGATCGGCAGCGTGGCGGCGCGCGTGATCACCGAGGCGACTTGTCCCGTCGTGACCGTCCGGTCGAAAATAGCCCGTCGCGCCCCGTAGGGCGCCAGGGCCGCGCCCAGGCGGGCGCTGACTCTCAATGGGACGGCCCGCCTGCCAGTGATCGCCGCGTTTACGCGATCGCTCTACACAAACCGGACGACCGTTCAATCTGTGACGCTCGTCACCGAAACGCTTGACATTCGCTTCGGGCTCGGAGATCCTACCGCGCAACCGAAAAGTCCATGGGTGGTCCTTCCAGGAAGGAATCCCGGAGAAGGAAGTAGTCCCATTGCACAGGAGCCGAGGCGCGGTCCGGTATTCGCTCATCGCCATCTCTATCTCTCGGCGGTGGTGGAGAGGGTGCGGGGCGGTTCTGAGCGGGGGACGCGGCGGCCGAGGACGGGAAGTCGGTATTCAGGTTGCAGGACGCGGCGAATGGGTCGCCGATGTCGATATCAATATCAATGATTCGGGGATAAGGGGATAAGGAGGAGAAAAGAACCGTGAGGACAAAACAAGCTCTGACGACGTGGGTTTCGAGGTGGGTTGCCGCTGCCGCCGTGCTAGTCGGCATGATGGCGCCCGGCGCGGCACAGGCCCAGGCGATCATCAAGGTGAACGATGACGTGAACGTCAAGTTCGGCTTGCTCCTGCAAGGCTGGGCGGACTGGAACCAGGACACGTTATCCAGCGGATACGCCGAGAATCTATTCCTGCGGCGTGCCCGGTTCATCATGGGCGGGCAGGTTGCGAAGAACGTGACGTTCTTCTTCGAGACCGACAACCCGAACCTGGGGAAGGTGCCGAAGGCGCTCGGGACGGGGTTCATCGTCCAGGACGCGTATTTGGAGTGGAAGATCGCCGACGCGTTCGCGCTCGATGGCGGCCTGATCCTGATCCCGATGAGCCGGAACGGCCTGCAGAGCGCGGCGTCGCAGCTGTCGATCGACTACGGAACCTTCACGTTCCTCAACAGCGCGCCGACGCAGTCTTCGGTCGGGCGTGACACGGGGTTCCAGGCGAAAGGCTACCTCGTCGACAAGCACCTGGAGTATCGGATCGGCGCCTTCCAGGGATTCCGGAATCCGGCGGTCGCGAATGTCGATGGTGGCTCGCGGAACTCGTTCCGGTCGGCCGGGCGGCTGCAGTACAACTTTCTCGACACGGAGGTCGGCCCCTTCTACACCGGGACGTACCTCGGAAAGAAGAAGATCCTCTCGATTGGCGCCGGCTATGACACCCAGTCGTACTACAACGCCTACTCGGGCGACCTCTTCTTCGACCTTCCGGTCGGAACGGCGGGCGGTGTCACGGGGCAGTTCGACTGGGTCCACTGGGATGGCGAGAAGACCTTCACGGCGCTCGCCCAGCAGAGCGACTGGTTCGGAGAGCTTGGCTTCTTCCTGGCCGGCGCGAAGACGCAGCCATACGTCAAGTATGAGAAGCAGAGCTTCGCCCTCAGCGACAGCACGAAGGGCCAGAAGAGGTTCCAGGTCGGCTTCAACTACTACGTCTCCGGCCAAAACTTGAAGGTCACCGGCGCGTTCACGAAGATCATGCCGAACAACCCGGCGACCTCCTCGACGAACGAATTCACCGTCCAGCTCCAGCTCTTCTACTTCTAGAGTTCTTTCAGAAGGGGCGGGGAACCCCGCGTCGGGGCTCTGCCCCTTCCTCACGAACAGGCGTTAACGCCTTACGCGAATATCGACCGCACGACCAATCGCCCCGGAGAAGAAAATGATCGGACTCCTTGACTTTCAGGGTTCGCTTGCCGAAGACTCACGCTCAATCGAAGGGTCGATCCCCAGACACGAAGGGAATCCTAGGAGGTCTTCTCTCAGTGAACGCTTCAGGCGGAGTTGGAGGTCTCGGCGTCGCTCGCCCGGGCCGGAAGCGCCTTCTCCGCCATCTCTCCTCGCCGCCAGCGAAGCAGTACGACTTTTCTCTGACGGAAGTCCCGGTCGAATGTGGCCGGTTTCCAATTCTGATTCGGCAATTTCTTAAGGAGGTGTGATCGTGGAGGAAAAGGTACCCAATCGGTGGACAATGGTTGTCGCGGCGCTGGTCATGCAGATCTGCCTCGGCGTCCTTTACGCCTATAGCGTCTTTAGGGGCCCCTTGACGAAGGAGCTTGGCTACACCGTCAAGCAAACCGGCTACCCGCTCATGGCCTCGTTCCTCTTCTTCGCCGTCGGCATGATCTTCGCCGGCCGCTGGCAGGACAAGGCGGGGCCGCGGACCGTCGGGCTGGTGGGGGGCGTGCTCCTCGCTATCGGGTGCGTGATCGCGGGCGTCATGTACAAGGATCTCGCCGGCCTGATCATCGGCTACGGGGTCATCGGCGGGCTGGGTGTCGGGTTCGCATACGTGACCCCGATCGCGACCTGCATCAAGTGGTTCCCGGACAAACGAGGGACGATCACCGGGCTCGCGGTCTTCGGCTTCGGCGCAGGGACCCTGGTCTTCGGGCCTCTAATCGGCAAGCTGATCGCGAGCAACGGGATCGCGACCACGTTCTTCATCATCGCGGCCATCATGCTCGTCTTCGTCTGCGGCGCGGCGGCCACCTTCAAGGTCCCTCCGGCCGGATACAAGCCGGCTGGCTGGAATCCGCCGGCCCCGGCGCCGGGCGCGCAGATCGTCAAGACGAACTACCTTCCGAACGAGATCATCCAGACCAGCTCGTTCTGGGTTCTCTGGTTCATCTTCTTCATCGGCGCGGCGGCCGGCCTCATGATCATCGGTCAGGCCGTGCCGATCGGCGTCGAGGTGGCCAAGCTCGACAAGGCGACTGCTGCCGCCGGGCTGGGCACCATGGCCCTGCTGAACGGCATCGGACGGCTGTTCTGGGGCAGTGTCTCGGACAAGCTCGGAAGGACGAAGACCATCATCGCCTGCTTCGTCATGTACATCCTGGCCTTCGTCTTCGTCCTCCCGAACAGCAATACCTTCATGCTCTGGCTCGTCGGCGTCTGCGCGGTCGGTTTCGCCTACGGCGGATACCTCGCTCTAATGCCCTCGCTCACGGCCGACTACTTCGGCACGAAGTCCCTCGGAGCGAACTACGGCTATCTCTTCAGCGCGTGGGGCATCGCCGGCGTGTGCGGACCCTTCATGATCGACTTCATCAAGACGTCCACAGGCGCGTTCACGAACGCCATGTACGTCACGGCCGGCGCCTGCGTGGTCGGAATCATCCTGGCGCTCATCGCCAAACCTCCGAAGGCAGAGGCCGCGTAGCGAAGAAGACTGAACTTAAACCCGGGGGAGGCCCACGAGGCCTCGGCCAACAATCAGGCCTCGTGGGTCAACTTTCGACGATCCTGGAACCGCTCTATTACCGGTGAGGAGTTTCTCGACGATTCTTCCGGCCCGCATCCCCCTCCGAAGGCGGCGCCCTCTCCGGGGGAAACAGGCTCTTCTACAACCATCAGGAGGTGATAATGAGTAGCACCCCGTCCCCGAAGCACAAGGTTCTCCCCTGGCCGGCCGTCCCGATCCCCACGCCCGACGAGGTTTACGCGGGCATGTCGGATCAGGCCAAGGAGTACCCCCTCTCGCTGGAAGCGCAGCTCCGCCAGAGCGAGAACCACAAGAAGCCCGAGTGTCTCACCAATCTCCGTGTCCTCGACCTCAGCAAGGGAATGATCATCGGCAACTGGTGCTCCTCGATGCTCTCGGAGCTGGGCGCCGACACCATCAAGTGCGAGCCGCCGTCCGGCGACCCGTTGCGCTGGCAGACCCCCTTCGGACGCAAGGAGTACATGGTCAAGGACGCCGAGACGGGCGAGGCGATCGGCCTGCACTTCCTCAACGAGATGAGGAACAAGCAGTCGATCACGCTCAACCTCGAGAAGGAGGAGGGCCGGGAGCTCCTCAAGAAGCTCGCCGTCCACTGCGACATCCTCATCGAGAACTACCCGCCGGGCCAGTTCGACGCGTGGGGGATCGGCTACCGTCAGCTGAAGGAGATCAACCCTCGGCTCGTCTATTGCTGGGTCGGGCAGAAAGGCCAGTGGGGCCCCTCGAAGGACAAGCCGGGCAACCTCGACCCGACGGCGCAGGCCGCCTGCGGGTTCGTCCACGGCACCGGTCTCCCCAAGGAGTTCGGCGGACGCCCCATGCGCTCGGCGATGTGGGTGGCGGACCAGGTTGGAGGAACCGCGGCGGCCATCGGGATCCTCGCCGCGATCATTTACCGGGAGAAGGTCTCCGGCAAAGGCCAGTTCATCGAGGCGACGGCGGCCGAAGGGATCATCCGGATCCTCGACTACAACTGGGGCTGGTACGGATTTGACGGGAGCATCCGCCCCCGCTACGGCAACTGGGACCTGGCCATCAACATCTACGCGGTCAATCCCTGCAAGGACGGCTATTTCATGGTGGGCGGCGGACACGATCGCCTCTGGTACCGGATCTGGCGGACGGTGGGGCAGACGCGTCCCGACCTCGAGGACGAGATCCTGGACGACAAGAGCCTCCGGGTCGTCACGGCGCGGCTTCCGCACATGAAGCAGGTAAAGACCTACACGATCCTCGCCGATTGGCAGAAGGACCATTCCCGGGCAGACGCCATGCACCAGCTGCTCGCCCAGCAGGTCGCGTCCGGCGGCGTCAACTACATCGACGAGGTCGCCGAGGACCCGCACTTCAAGTACCGCGGACACGTCGACGAGATCGACGACCGGCTTTACGGGAAAGTCCTTTACGGCACGTCGCCTTTGCTCGAAGACAAGGCTCCCGCGCGCTTGAAGTGGATCGGCCGGCCGCTCGGATACGACAACGAAGAGATCTACCTGAAGCTGCTCGGGCTTGGTCCGGCCGAGGTCGCCGGGCTCAAGAAGCGCGGCGTGGTTTAGGGCAGAGGAGGCAGAACAGATGGCCACACCCGATTTCGAAACCTACTGTCAGGGGCTCTTCGACCACAAGACGGCTTCCGGAAAGCCGGAGGTCTTGAAGGGTTATCGCGTTCTCTCCTGCACGCAGTACATCCTCGGTCCTTCCTGCGCGGCCTACCTGGCCGAGCTGGGAGCCGAGGTCATCAAGATCGAGACGCCGCGGCGCGGCGAGCCGATGCGTCACACGACCCCGTTCAACGAGCCCCTTCTCTTCCCGCTCTCCCGCTGGGTGCCGGAGGCGGGGACGGGCCTCGGCTTCTTCGGGGCCAACACCAACGAGGAGTTCATCACCCTCGACTTTCACCGGCCGGAGGCGAGGCAAGCCATGCTGGAGCTGGCGGCCAAGACGGACGTCTTCGTCCAGAACTTCCGGCCCGGAACTTTCGACCGGTGGGGGATGGGATATCAGCATCTCTCCAAGGTCAACCCCCGCATCATCTACCAGTGGCTCGGCGGATTCGGCGGCTGGGGCCCCGGGCGCGTCCGGGCCTCCTACGACATCCTGGGCCAGGCCATGGGCGGAGCGTTCGGGATCACGGGTGAAGCCGCGGACCGGGGCGGGACGCCGTCCAAGCACACCATCTGGCTGGCCGACTACTGGGGCGGCATGATGGCCGCGGTCACGGTCCTCGCGGCGCTCTACTACCGGGACACGGTCTCGGGCAAGGGAACCTTCATCGAATACTCGCAGGTGCACGGCGTCCAGAGAATGCTCGAATACTCGTTGCCTCTCTATGGCCGCTATGGCGTCCGGCGCGAGCGCTGGGGCAACTGGGACACGGAGCTCTGCCCCCACGGGATCATCCAGTGCGGCAAGTCGTCCTATCCCGACTCCAAGAATCCGCAGGAGGCGGAGGTCGGCTACATCCTCATCACGGCTCACACGGACGAGGACTTCAAGAAGCTGACCGACGTGATCGGGCGGAAAGATCTCGCCACGACCTACGCCAAGCACGACGACCGGGTGAAGGCGGAGAACCAGGGAGTCCTTTACGAGGCGCTCGAAGCCTGGGCCAAGGACAAGACCAAGGAAGACGTGGCCACCATTCTCGACAAGGCCGGCCTCAACAACCAGCCGGTCTGGAACGCGAAGGAAGTCGCCGAGAATCCCCATTGGAAGATGCGCGGCGCCGTCCAGTGGTACGACGATCCGATCTACGGCGACCTTCACCACCAGGGTCCGGCCTTCATGATGTCCGACACGCCCCCGCGCCTGAAGTGGGCGCTGAAGCCGGTCGGCGCCGACAACGAGCGGGTCTACGGCCGCCTCCTCGGGTGGTCGAAGGCGAAACTGGCCAAGATGGAAGAGGCGGAGGTAATCTGACATGGCGAGCGAGACACGACACGTCATCAAGCAGGGGCTCGTGCTGACCTGCGCGAAATGCTCCACGAAGAACTTCCTCGACCCGTATCCATTCTGGAACTTCAGCGGCAACACCAAGTGCGCAGGCTGCGACACCCTCTATGCCGTGACGTTCGTCAACGGCCAGGAGACGAGCGGGCCGACGGTCAGCTCCGGGAAGGCCGACCTGCTGCCGGGCTACGCCGAGGACAAGAACGGCGCCGGCATCGGCGGGGACAAGATCCGTCCCGCTCCGCAGGCGCGGCCCGATCCCTTCAGCGGGAAGCAGAAGCACATCACGAAGAGCCTTCGGGGCAAGCCGGTCAGCGGCAGTCCGCTCAAGAAGGAAGATCTCGTGGGTAGCCGGGCCAAGTTCATCGCGGACCAGTACAAGTAAAGAGGAGAAGAGAACGTGCACGACACGAAAGGAAAGGCACCGTCCACTTACAAGTGCTGCGACCATTTCGAGGCGGCGTTGGACCCGAACATCCTGCGGGCCTACCTCGGCTATTGCAAGGCGCGTGAGTGGCCGTTCACCTTGATGGTTCCGATCGGCGGACTGGAGGGCCAGTGCCCGAAGCCCCCGATCAAGAGCAGCGCTAAGAGCGACAAGAAGTAGGCGTGGCAACCCCCCGTGAAGAGTTCGATGGACGTTACGGACCGCTCTGGTCCGGGGCGTCGTCTGTCTCGATCGGGGGCGTCGCGTGGGAGATCTGGGATGTGATGCATCGGCTCGGCTTCGGCTTCGAGGGGCTAAAGATCATCGATGCCCCTCGGGTCGACGCCGGGCGCTTTGCCGTCCGATTCTTCGACGGGGAGGAGCGGCGCATCGTCTGCCTGGAGATAGACGCGGACTTCAATCTCCTGGAGGAGCACCGGGTCCACATCGCCGAGTGGCTGGGCGATGCCTACTTCGAGACAGAGTGGCAAGTGAACTGCCCGATGGATTTTTGAAGAGGAGTAACCATGAAGGTCAAGTTCTACTATTCCAGCAAGGACAAGCCGGGGCAGCAGTACCCGTGTGACACCGCGGCGTGCGTCGAGAAGGTCAAGGCGCTGAAGCTCGTCGGTGTTGATGCCGAGGCGATCGACATGGCCGGTGTGGAGGATGCCTTCCGTCCCTACCACTCGGCCCTGACGGGCCCGCCGGCGACGGTTCGAGCGGTCTTCGGCATGAAGGGAGCGCTGGAGGCCGACTTCGGCCGCGCGACGCCCGCCGTCCTCATTTTCGGCGATCCGAAGGACCGCTACCCGACGGATGCCTACCCGCGCCAGGATCAGGGTCGCGGGGGTCTCGTCGGGTGTCAGAAGGCCCTCGAAGACCTGGCGAAACACGAAGGCTAGGAGGCCTCCGTTGAGTACGATTCCCCCGGAGTACCTGCCCCCGAAAGAATTCCAGTCCCAGCGGATCTACAACCTGAAGGAGTTCGCCAGCTACCCGGATCCGCTGAACAGTACCGAGGAGCTTCTCGACAAGCAGGTGGCGGCTGGGAGGGGCGACAGCCGCGCCATCCTTTTCGGCGACAAGGTCATCACCTACAAGCAGCTCCTGGGAGCGGCCTGCAAGATCGGCAACGCCCTCAAGAAGCTCGGCGTCGGGGAGACGGACCGCGTCATGCTCCGCTCGCCCAATGTTCCGCCGGCCCTCTTCACGAATTTCGGTGTGCTGAGGCTCGGGGCCGTGATGGTCCCGACCTCGCACATGCTCTCTCCGAACGAGATCGCCCACATCGCCAACAACGCGGAGGCGAAGGTGATCGTCGTGGCGGCAGCGTTCGTGGAGGGAGTCGTCAAGGCGCGACCGAACCTCAAGACGGTGAAGCATGTCATCGTCTTCGGAGGCCAGCCAGAGGAGCTGAAGGCTCAGGGCCTCCTCTCCTACGAGGAGCTGACCGCGAACGAGGCCCCGACCCTCGATCCGGTCCGTCGCGCGCGCACGGCGGTTTCCGTGCTCCTCTACACCTCGGGCACGACCGGAATGCCGAAGGGAACCGCCCACTACATGGAGGAAGCCCTGATCGTTCCGGATACCATGGGCAAATACGGCTGGAACGTCCAGCCCGACGACGTCCTCTGCGGCCCCGCTCCAATCTCGTTGGCGGGCGGCTACTCGACCGTGGCGACGATCCCCTTCCGATTCGGCGCCGCAATTTCTCTCATCCCCAGGTTCACGCCTGACGGGCTCTTCGAGCTGATCCAGAACCACAAGGTGACCATCCTGAGCGCTCTGCCCACGGCCTACCGGAAGATGCTTGAGGTGGAGGGCGCGGAGAAGAAGTACGACCTTTCGAGCCTCCGGGTCCTGACGGGTGGCGGCGAATCGCTGACGGCCAAGACCTACCAAGACTGGAAGGCCAAGTTCAACCAGGAGATCTACGAGGGTCTCGGGACGACGGAGATGATGTACGTCTTCGTCTCCAGCGTCGTCACGCGAAAGGTGAAGCCCGGAGCGATCGGCACCGCGGTCCCCGGATACGAGATCAAGGTCCTCACGGAGGAGGGGAAGGTCGCTGGGCCCGGAGAGCTAGGCCGGCTCTACGCACGCGGGCCGACGGGAACCCTCTACTGGCGTCCGTACGAGGACGGCGGCAGCATGCTCGAGAAGCAAAAATCGGTCATCCGCGAAGGGTGGGTCCTGGTCGGCGACTTCTGCACGGTGGACGACGAAGGGTACCTGAGCTTCGTGTCGCGCCAGGAGGATCTGATCAAGAGCTCGGGCTACCGGATCGGACCTGAGGAGGTCGAGGACGGCCTTCTCAAACATCCGGCCGTGGCCGACGCCGGTGTGATCGGGGTGCCCGACCCCGTCCGCGGTCAGAACGTCAAGGCCTTCGTCATCCTCAAGCCCGGCCAAACCCCGAGCGAGGAGCTCAAGAAGGCCATTATCGAAAGCTGCCGCGAGCACATCGCGATCTACAAGCTGCCGCGGCAGATCGAGTTCGTCACCGAGCTCCCGCGCACCCTTCAGGGCAAGCTCCTGCGGCGGATCCTGCGGGATAAGGAGGTCGCGGCGAAGTAGAGGCAGAGATTCAACGACTTCTTCCAGCGCCCCGTCCGCCCTCTCGCCCGGTCTATGAGCCGGGAAGGGCGGGCGGGGCGCTTCGTCTCGATGCGAGCCCGCGCCCAGCCCGGATCGAGTCGGGCCTCGCGTCAGGCTGGCTAGGAGAGGACGACCCGTGAGTCGACCACCGTCAGCCCCTTCTCGTGGACGATGACCGGATTGAGGTCCATCTCGTCGATCTCCGGATGATCGGCCACGAGATCGGAGACCTGGACGAGGAGCTCCCGAAGCGCCGCCACGTCCGAGGGTCTCCTTCCACGAACCCCCTCGAGGAGCCTTGCCCCCCGGGTCTCCTCGATCATCTCCGCCGCGTCCTTCGCAGCGAAAGGGACGACCCGGAACGAGACGTCCTTCAGGACCTCGACCAGGATCCCGCCGAGGCCGAACATCACGGCATGGCCGAACTGGAGATCGCGGGTCACCCCGATGATGACCTCCTGTCCCGGCGCGGCCATCGCGCTCACGAGGACGCCGCCCGGCCGCGCCCCGAGCCTTTGGCCGATGCCGAGGACGTCGCGGAACGCTTTCCGGACCCCCATTTCGTCGGCCACGTTCAGGAAAACTCCGCCGACGTCGCTCTTGTGCGTCACGTCCAGGGAGTTCATCTTCACCGCGACTGGAAAGCCGATCTCCCGGGCGGCGGACGCCGCCTCGTCCTCGGTTCCAGCGTGCCGGGAAGGGACGACGCAGATCCCGCCGCGTTCGACGAACCCCATCGAGTCGAACGGGGAAAGCGGTTTTCCGGTTCCGGAGGGTGTCTCGGTCGTCGGGGGCTCCTCCTTCGGACGGGGAAATGCCCCTCGCGTGAACCGGAGGTGACAGGACAACGCCTTGACGGCGCGCTCCGGCGTCGGAAATACGGCGATCTTCTTCTCGTGAAGGAGGAGCCGCTCCGCCCGTTCGACGTCGGCGCCGCCGAGGTACGCGACCAGTTCCGGCCGGCCCGGTTCCATGATCTTCGCGGCGCCCGGGATGGGGTCCCCGAAGATCGTCATGACGACGTCGTAGTGGTCCCTTGAAACGGCGATGACCTGGCGGAAGCGCTCGGCGTCGCCATCGCCCGTCAGATCGAGCGGGTTCCCGACGATGCAATGGGGGGGGAGGATCTCCCGGAGCCGCGGCACCAGAGAGCTGGGAAGGGGGGTGACGCGGAGCCCGTTCTCCTCCGCCACGTCCGTCGCGATGATCGCCGATCCTCCGGAGCTCGTGACGATCAGCATCCGCGGCCCGGCGGGGGGAGGAACGTAGGCCAGGGCCTTCGAAAAGTCGTAGAGCTCCTCGAGGGAGGAGGCCCGGTGAATGCCGAACTGCCGGAAGACGGCGTCGTAGATCTCGTCCTTCCCGGCGAGCGACCGGGTATGCGACTCCGCGGCCTTGCGCCCCTGAACGGTCCGCCCCGCCTTGAAGACGACGATCGGCTTCGCGCACTTCTTGACGGAGGCCAGGAATTTCCGGGCGTCCTTCACCCCCTCGATGTAGAGCGTGATGACCTTCGTGTTGGGATCGGAGGCGAAGAAATCGATCAGATCGGCCTCGTCCACGTCGACCCTGTTTCCCATGCTGACGAACGCCGAGAAGCCGAGCTTCTCCTCGGCGGCCCAGTCGATGAGCGCCGCCCCGACCGTTCCGCTCTGTGAGGCGATGGCCATTCCGCCCCTCTGTGTGATGAGGGGCCAGGAGGCGCAGAGGCCGTGGTAGGGGTAGTTCACCCCCTGGCAGTTCGGGCCGACGACGCGGATGCCGCACCGGGCCGCGTTCGCTTTGAGCTCCTCCTGGAGCCGGGTCCCGTCCGCCCCCGATTCGGCGAACCCGCCGGTGATGACGATCGCCGCCCTCACCCCGCGTTCGCCCAGCTGGAGGATCGTTCCGGGGACCGAAGCCGCGGGGATGATGACGACGGCGAGGTCGGTGCCTGCTGGGATCTCCTCGACCGATTTGATCGAGGGGACCCCCAGGATCACCTCCCCCTTGGGGTTGACCGGGATGACCTGGCCGCCGAAGCCGGCGTCGAGGATGTTCCGGAGGATTTGAAATCCCATCTTCTCGGGCTTTGCCGAGGCGCCGACGACGGCGAGCCGATTGGGCCGAAAGAGCGGCCGGAGGGAATCACTCATGTCGCTTCTCCGAATTGTGCTTTTTGGGAGTCTATCGCGGGAGTCTGCTGGCGGCCACGGCGAGCGCCCCGATCCGACCTCCCCGCCCTACTGGCGGGCAGGCCCCGGGGACGCCACCGCCTCCGGATACAGGAACCTCATGAGCAGAGGCTTGTTCACGATGAAATGGGGGCCCTCCCGCTTCAGCAGGCCAAATCGCTTGAACTTGTTGATCTGCGTGCTGACCGTCTCGCGGGTGGTCCCGATCAGCTTCGCCAGGTCCTCATGGGTCAGGCGGAGCGGGATGACGGTTCCCTTCGGCGTCTCGACCCCGTGTTCGGCACCGAGCTGCAGGAGGACGCGTCCCAGCCTGTGATACGACCAGGTGTGGCCGAATCCGGCCAATCCCTGCTCCACCGCCACGAGCCGTCGCGACAGGAGGCGGATGAAGTTGTGGGCCACGGGAGGAAACCTGGTCAAGATCTCCTGGAAGCTCCTTCGCGGTATGACGGTGACCCGGACGTCGGTTGCCGCGATGGCTTTGAAGGCCCGCTTCTCCTCCGAAAAGAGAAGCTCGCCGAAGATCTGGTCGGGCTTCAGGATATGCAGGATCGTCTCGGCGCCCTTGTCCGAGACCGAAACAAGCTCCACCAACCCCTCCGCCACGATGAGGACCGAGTCACTGGCATCGCCCTCCGAGAAGATCGTCGCCCCAAGGGAGTACCGCCGCTCCGTGCACAAGCGGGCGATCTCCTTGACGTCCGCGTCAGAAATATCCCGGAAGAGCTCGACGGCCGTCGGTCTGGGCACGGCCCTTTAGTTTAGAGTCCGTCCCTTACTCGATCAATACAGCGCCGTGCCGCCGTCCGACAGAAGCACGGCTGCCGAGGACCTCACTGAGGGCCCCTCGGCGAGTCGTGCCAGGCCCTTTCAGGCGGCCCGGTGAAGAGAAGTGACCTCTCGGGGAAGGAAATCGCGTAGCTCCGCCTCCGGAGGAGACGATTCCGTCCAGAAGAACCGCTTTCCGGCCTTCTCCATCTCGGAGAGGTATCCCAGCAGGATGCCTCCGAACGAAAGAGCGAGCAGGACGAGAGCGCCGAAGAAGGCTCCGGACCCGAGAACCAAGTAATCAGTGAGGATTGCTTCCATTGTTCTCACCCCCTTTCTCTGTCTTCAATGTGGGGCCGGAAACCGGTTCTGTCCGTACGACCTTTCACATCCGGTCCTAGAAACGCGATTAGACTGGTTGCTCGTGATCAGAGCCGAGAGTCGCCCGGACGCGAAGCCCTTCCTCTCCCCTCGGCCGAGAGAGGAGATCGTCCGGGATCTGGAGAAGCTGATCGAGGAGAGGAAGCTCTTCGGTGCCGAGCTCAACCCGACGGTTATCAAGAAGGCCGGCAAGGGAACCCGGTTCCTGATCAGCAAGGTTCCCTCGAGGCCGAAGCTGCTCAAACTCTGGGCGAACCTCTTCCGGAACGCGACCTCGCCGAGCTCCCTCCTGGAAGCGCTGTCCGCCAGGACGCATGAGTTCCAGCACCGGGAGAACATCCTTCTGTTCGGCAAGGACCGGATCATCTACGACACGCAGATCTTCCAGGGCGATGAGGGGATCGGGGAGCTGACCCTCACGTTCGGCTCCCTCGCCGACCCGACGGCCGGCGTCCTCGCGTACCTGAAGGGCGCGAGGCTCCGGGTCGTCTACATCGAGCACATCCGCGTGACGGCGCAGAAATCGGGCTACGCGTCGACGCTCTTCCGCCATTACGAGCAGCTCTTCCGCGACCTTGGCTTCAACCAGTTCCGGTTGAGCGCCGCCCTCTCCGTCGGCCGGTACTACTGGGCCCAGGAGGGATTCGACTTCTCGGACAGGTCGGAGATCGGCCGGAGGAAGGCGGAGCTGCGTGCGGTCGTCAGGAAGAGGAGCCTTCCTGTCCGGGAGGTCGAGATCGGACGTCTGAACCACGCCTACGATTTCGCCCGTTTCAGGCGAGACGTGAGGATTCCCGCCTACCGGAACGCCGAAGGGTTCTATTCCTTGACGCGCCACGAGCCTTTCAACGAGGAGGTCTCTCTTCCGCTCGGGAAGGCGTTCCTTCTCTCCTCGGCGAAGTGGGACGGGTACAAAACCATCTACACGAATACCCCGCGGAGGACGGGCTTCGTGACCTCCAGAGAGTACCTCTCGCATCGTACGCGGGCAGGGCACGTCGAGAGCCCCAAGCGGCTCCGCACTCTCGTGAAGGCGGTCAGGAAGGACGATCTTCGAAGCAGCCTCGTCTTCCTGGAGCCGTACGTCCCGGACCTCGCGTTCCTCGAGGGGATCCACCGGGCGGAGTATCTGGCGAGATTCCGCGAGGCCGTCCGGAAGGGCAAGAAGGTCTTCTCCACGACGGACTGCTCGATCTGCCCGGCCAGCTTCGACGTCGCGCTCCTGGCGGCGGGCGGCGTGATGGCGGGCGTGGACGCCGTCATGAACGGGAGGGTCGACAACGTGTTCTGCGCCGTCCGGCCCCCCGGACACCACGCGGGACGGGATTCGACGACGGGCTTCTGCTTCATCAACAACGTGGCGGTCGGCGCCGTCTACGCGAGGACAGTCTACGGTGTGGAGCGGATCTTCATCCTGGACTGGGACGTCCATCACGGGAACGGCACGCAGGAGATCTTCGAGGAGGATCCGCTGACCTACTATTGCAGCATCCACGAGCATCCCACGTTCTGCTTCCCGGGCACCGGCCGGCGGATGGAGCACGGGACCGGCGCGGGCGTCGGGTTCACCCTGAACCTGCCGCTCAAGCCGGGAGCGAAGGATCAGGAGATGATCGACACCTTCGAGAGGGATGTCGTTCCCGCAATCGACGGGTTCCGGCCAGGCCTGATCATGGTCTCCGCGGGGTTCGACGCGCACCGCAGGGACATGATCGCCGACCTCGAGGTCACGGAACGCTCCTTTGCCACCATGACCCGGAGAATCTGCGAGCTGGCGGACCGGCACTGCGGGGGCAGGATCGTATCGGTCCTCGAGGGAGGCTACGACGGTCCTTCCCTCTCCTCGTCGGTCGTGGCTCATCTGAAGACGCTTCAGGGAAGGAGTCAGGAATGTTCGTAGGAAAGAGGATGACGCGAAACGTCATCACCGTCTCCCGGGGAGACACGCTGAAGTTCGCGAGCCACGTCATGCAGGAGCACCGGATCCATCAGCTGCCGGTCGTGGAAGGCGGAGAGCTGATCGGTTTCGTATCGGGCACCGACATTCGTAACTCGACGCTCGAGAAGACGACGGTCTCGGAGGGCGGCGAGATCGTAGTGAAGAACAAGACCGTCGGAGAGATCATGACGGTCGACGTGATCACGGTGAGCCCGTCCGATACCGTCGAAGACGCTCTCCTCATCATCCACCGGAGACGCATCGGCGCCTTGCCAGTCGTGGAGGGGAAGAGGCTGCTGGGGATCATCACGAAAGCGGACGTGCTGGCGGCGTTCTGCGACACCCTGAGAATCGAGGAGGTCGGCGTCAGGATCGAGGTGCTCCTCCCACGCGACGTCGGCTCCTTCACCTCTCTCATTCAGCTCGTGCGCGCGCTCGGGGAGATCGACATCGAGATCCGGAGCCTGATCCTGACTCCCTCGCCGAACGGTTTCGTGGTCTTCGTCAGGATCTCGACGATCGACGTGGCGGCCGTGAAAAGGGAGCTGAGAGACAGGGGCTTCTCGGTGGCCGAGCTTCGGGATTTCCTCGAGTAGCGTCGGCCGGACGAGGCGCTACGGGTCACCTCTCAGGTCGCGAGGTGGACCCGCTTGGTATAGGCCATCTCCTCGATCTTGTCGGTCGAGCCGTTCACGCCGCTATCGCGGATCCCGCCGATCGGCAGGGAGATATCACTGTAGAGGGGCCCCTCGTTAATCATGATCCGCCCGGCCGCCAGGCGTGCTCCGATGGCCGCCGCCTGCTCCTTCTCCCCGAAGACGCTGGCTCCCAGACCGTATGGACTGTCGTTGGCCAGCGTCACCGCCTCCTCGATGGTGTCGAAGACGACGAACGAGCGGACGGGGGCGAACGACTCCTCGATCCAGAGGAAGGGCTTCTCATCCTCGCTCGCCCCCAGGATCTGCGCCTTCTCGAACTCGATCAGCGTCGGGTGGAAGAACGAGCCGTCGGAGCGGCCGCCGATGAGGAGGCGGCCACCTCGCTCCAGGGCCTCCCGGACCTGGTAGGTCGCGATGTCGAGGCTCTCGTGCTTGCCGATGGGACCGATGTCGGTCTCCTCCAAGCCGGGGTCTCCCACCTTAAGCCGGCCGATCCCCTCGATCAGGCGCTCCCGGAAGTCCGAGGCGACGGGGCGATGGACGAGGAAGCGTTTGGCGGCGATGCAGAGCTGCCCGCCGTGCGCGTATCCTCCGAGGAGGCCGGCCGCGGCGGCCTGCGGCAGGTCCGCGCTCTCGAGCACGATGAATGGGTCGTTCCCCGCCAGCTCGGGGACGTACTTCTTCATCCGGCCGCCCACGTGGAGCATGCATTCGCCGAGGGTCCTCTTCGTCCTCTCGAGGTACGAGCCCATCTTGATCAGGTTGTCCTTGCCGACGGGGCTGGAGGCGTAGTGGACGAGGACGTGGACCTCGGGGTTCTCGATGAACTCCCAAGCGGCGTCCTCGCCGGGGCACGTGGAGAACTGGGCGCTGTCGGCCGGACAGCCCGCCTCGATGGCGATCTGGACGACCCGCTGGCAGATGAGGGGGACCGAGCTGGAGGGCTTCTCCACCACCGAGTTCCCCGCGCCGATCGCGGCGAGCATCGTGTAGACCGGTACGACGAGCGGCGTGTTGCGCGGCGGGAGGACGCCGACGACGCCGTACGGCTCGCGGTAGAGGATGTTCCTCCCCGACGCGGCGGAAAGCTCCCGTGGCTTGACGAGCTCGAGCCTCCGCTCGAGATTCATCGCACTCGAGATGGCCCGCTCCATCTCCCACCTCGCGAACTTTCGGGGCTGGCCTCCCTCCCGGACCATCAGGTCGACGAACTCGGCTTGGCGCTCCTCGAGCTGCCGCCCGACCCGGCGTCCGAGCTCGGCGCGCTCCTCGAAGCTCGTCTGGCGAACCGCTTCCCTCGCCTGGAACGCCTTGTGGATCTTGGTGCGGAGGTCCCGGCGCGTGTCCTGCGACAGCTCGCCGATGACCTCTCCCGAGTACTTGTCGAAAATCTCGAACCTTCGGAGACTCAGCATCCTCGTTCCGCGCCGCCGATCCGCATGAGCACGATCCTAGCAGCCGGTGGAATCACGGGCATAACGCCGCCCGCCCGACGCTGCTAGGACCGGAAGAGCGCCTCGGCGTTCTCGAAGAGGATCTTCCGCCTGACGGCATCGGGCAACGGGAGGGAGAGGAAGTCCTCGACGTTCTGGCTCATCGAGCGGACCCCCATCGATGGCCAGTCCGTTCCCCACAGGACGCGGTCCGGTATCTCGGCGAGCCGTGGGAGGACATCGAGAAGCCTTTTCGGTGGGATCCCCGAGACGTCGAGCATGACGTTCGGATGACGGCGGAGAAGGAAGAACGCCGTCTCGTACCAGAGAGGACGGCCGGCGTGGCAGAGGACGATCGTCGTCTCCGGGAAGTCGACCGCCACGTCGTCGCAGGCCATCGGGTCCGCATAGACGTTTCGGGCGCCGGGAAAGATGGACGTCCCCGTGTGAATCATGACCGGCCGCTTCGCCTCTCCCGCCAGACGGTAGACCTCGGCCAGGGAGGGGCAGTCGGTCCTGTAGGCATTGGCCGCCAGCTCCATGTGAGGCGGGTGGAGCTTGATCGCGCCGACCCGGTAGACGTCGATGAGCCTCTTCATGTCACCGGCGATGTCCTTCGAGTGCCGCGGATGGATCCCCCCGACCGGGACCAGCCGGTCGCGGTGGCCGTCGACGTATCTGGCGATCCAGGGGTTAACGAGATCGGTCAGTCCCATCACCTCGGGAGCGACGGAGTTGATCAAGGCGGCCCGCGCGATCCCCTCGGCGTCCATCGCCTTCAGGAGCTCGCCGGGGGAGCTCAGGACCCTCTCGATGAGGTCCAGGTCGTTCCGCCCGCCCATCATCACCTGACGAGCCCTGTCATGCATCTGGCCATGCGGGCCAACATGGATGTGGGCGTCGAAGACGGGAAAGGCCGATGCCACGGCAGGGATGATAGCGAACCACGCCGGCTCAGCCAGCCGTTGGAATGCTAAGCTGAACCCGGGGGAGGAACGGCGCGATTTCCGCTTCCATTCGAACTCTCATCCTGCCGCCGACCTACCAGGACTCCGCGGAATCCGGCCGTCTGATTCTGCGCGACGGGTCGACCGCCGTCGTCCGCCTCTCGGAGCCCGGGGATCGCGAGGCGCTGCGCGAGTTCTTCCGCCGTCTCTCGCCGGAGTCGCGGCGCCGCCGCTTCTTCTCGATCGCAGAGCCGGCGGAGAAGCTCCTGGAGCGGCAATGCGATTCGTCCAATCCCCGGACACAGCTGACGCTGATCGTGAGCCGGGTCGCGGACGGCCTCTCCCGGATCATCGCGACCGGTTCGTATGTCGCCCGCGACGAGACCACCGCCGAGGTCGCGTTCGCGGTCGACGACGAGCTCCAAGGAAAGGGCCTGGGCGGTCTTCTCCTCGAGCGGCTGGCCCTCCTGGCGGCGCGCCACGGCTTCGTCCGCTTCTGGGCCCTGACCCTCCTCGGAAACCAGCTGATGCTGGAGACCTTCCGCCACTCTGGCTTTTCGATTCACTCGCGCATCGAGGATGAATGCGTCGAGATCGACTTCTCCGTCGCTCCGAGCGAGGACAGCGTCAGCCACTCGGAGATGCGGGACCGGGTCTTCACGACCGCCTCGCTCCATCCCTTCTTCCGGCCGCAGTCGGTCGCGGTGATCGGTGCGTCCCGCGACCCGACTAGCATCGGCTACCGGATCCTCGACTCGCTCATCCGGGGCGGCTTCCGCGGCTCCATCCACGCGGTGAATCCGAACGCCACGCGCGTCCACTACCTACCGGCCTATCCCTCGGCCAGGCAGATTCCGGAAGGGGTCGATCTCGCCGTGGTGGCCGTCCCGCGCGAGGCGGTGTGGGAGGTCGTGGACGACTGCGCGGCCCGGGGAGTCCGGGCGCTCGTCGTCATCTCGGCTGGCTTCGCGGACGCGGGCGCCGAGGGGTGTGCCCAGCAGGAGAGGCTTCTCGAGAAGGTGCGCGGCCTCGGGATGCGGATGGTCGGACCCAATTCGATGGGCCTTCTGAATGCCGACGAGGGGGTCCAGCTCAACGCGTCGCTCTCTCCCGCCCTGCCGCCGCCCGGGAGCGTCGCCATGTCGTCGCAGAGCGGCGCGCTCGGTCTGGCCATGCTCGCCCTGGCCAGGCAGCGCCACCTCGGGGTCTCGACCTTCGTCAGCGTCGGGAACCGGGCCGACATCTCCGGCAACGACCTTCTCCAGTACTGGCAAGGCGACGAGGCGACGCGAGTCATCCTCCTCTACCTGGAGTCCTTCGGGAACCCGCGGCGCTTCGCGCGGCTCGCCAGGGCCGTGAGCCGCACCAAGCCGATCGTGGTCGTAAAGGCGGGGTGCCGGGCGGCGGGGCGGGACGCGGAAGGGCCGGGCCTGTCGGACCTCGTGACGGGCGAAGCTCCGGTCGACGCGCTCTTCCGCCAGACGGGCGTCATCCGGGCCGAGACACTGGACGAGATGTTCGACCTGGCCGCGGCGCTCGACCGCCAGCCGCTGCCGGCGG
>CALFNC010000228.1 GCA_937902605.1 uncultured Acidobacteriota bacterium
CCCCATCTTCGCGTCGATGTCGGCCCCGGCAGCGGAGTAGGCGAGAGGCGGTTTCTGGTCGCTCAAGGCAATTCGTTCCTAGCTAATGCCTGTCCCTTTCAGGGCTGACCCTCGGGAAGGGACGGCAGCGGGAAGAGGCTCTTTTGGTCCTCGGGGACGACGAACGGCACCGGGTACCGCCCCGAGAAGCAGGCGACGCACATCTCGTTCTCCCCACGCCCGAAGACCGACAGCATCCCCTCGAGCGAGAGGTACCCGAGGGAGTCGGCCTCGATGTAGGTCCGGATCTCCTCCAGCTCGCTCGTGGCGGCGATTAGCTCCTTCCGGCGCGGAGTGTCGATTCCGTAATGGCACGGGTGCAGCGTCGGCGGCGAGGAGATGCGCATGTGCACTTCGGTCGCGCCGGCCCCCTTGAGAAGACGGACCAGCTTCTTCGAGGTCGTCCCGCGAACGATGGAGTCGTCGACCAGAACGACCCGCTTTCCACCAACCACGGACCGGACCGGATTCAGCTTCACCTTCACGCCGAAGTGGCGGATCGATTGCTTCGGCTCAATGAACGTGCGGCCCACGTAGTGGTTCCGCACGAGCCCCATGCTGTACGGAAGGCCAGCCTCCTCTGCGTATCCGAGGGCGGCGAAAATCCCGGAGTCGGGGACCGGGACGACGACGTCAGCGCCAACGGGGTGCTCCCGCGCAAGGCGCTTGCCGAAGCCCCTTCGGCTCTCCGCGACGCTCCGCCCGAAGACGTTGGAGTCCGGGCGCGCGAAGTAGACGTGCTCGAAGATACAGTGGGCCGTAGGCTGGCCCATCGCGAACGCTGCGGACGCCACCCCCCCGCTGTCGAAGACGACGATCTCGCCCGGCTCCACGTCCCGGATCGGCTCCGCGTCGAGGAGGTCGAAGGCGCACGTCTCCGAGGCGACGACGTGGGCGGTCCCGAGGCGGCCAATCGTGAGGGGCCGGAACCCCTGCGGGTCCCTCGCGGCGATGACTTTGTCGCCGGCGAGAAGGACGATGGAGTACGCGCCCCGGACGCGGGTCAGGACGTCCTCGAGAGCCGAGAGTACCGAGTCGCGGCGGGAACGCGCCATCAGATGGAGGAAGACCTCCGTGTCGGAGGATGTCGTGAAGATCGACCCCTCCTCCTCCAGGTCGCGGCGGAGCTCGTCGGCGTTCACCAGGTTGCCGTTGTGCCCGATCGCGAGCGGTCCCTTGTTCGTGTTGTAGACGATCGGCTGGGCGTTCTCGAGCCGGGACTCGCCGCTGGTGGAATACCTGACGTGCCCGATCGCCGACGACCCGGGAAGGCGCCCGAGGCGGGCCTCGTCGAAGAGGTCCGCCACGTAGCCCATCCCCTTCTCCGTCAGGATCCGTCCCTTCTCCCAAACAGCGATGCCGGCCGACTCCTGCCCCCGGTGCTGCAGCGCGTAGAGCCCGAGGTAGGTCAGCCTCGCCGCGTCAGGATGCCCCCAGATCCCGAACACCCCGCACTCCTCCCGGAATTTGTCCGCGCCCGGGTCCGTCCGAAGGGATTCCACCGGACCGGAGTCTATATCCGGCCCTGGACACCGGCGGCGCAGAACCTCGCCGTCGGCCGTGCGTACCATGGGGCGATGGCCAGATACCCTGACTAGGCCGGGCTCCTCCGGGAGACCGTCCTCGCCGTCGACTCCGAGGAGGTCAAGGGGCTCTACTCGGTTCACTGGAGGGACGCCGGCGCCGAGCTGACCGCCGACTTCCGCGACGCGATCGAGCGAGAACCGAAGCGCTGGAAACGCGGCCTGATGACGGCGAACGCGGGCCTCTTCGGACTGACGCGCCGCCTCTCTCCGCCCCGGCGTCTCCTCTTCGCGTTTGCCTTTCTGCTCGCCCTCTGGGGGGCGTTCCACGTCTTCTCCTCCGGTGACTGGCCCGACCGGGCAATCGCCTCCGTCATCGTCCTCGCCCTGGCGTTCGCCCTCCTCCTCGCGCTCATCGGCATGGAGCTGGTCGACAAGCTCCGCTTCCGCGACGAGCTGGTCATGGCGCGCGAGCTCCAGGCCGAGATCGTACCGAACGTCCTGCCGCAGGTCGCCGGGTACGAGCTCGGCGCCTTCAACCGGGTCGCCAACACCGTGGACGGTTTACGGCGGTCGTCGCGGGGCACCCCCCGATCCTGTATGTTGACCGCCAAGGGCAAATCGTCGAGAAGATCGGAGAAGGGGCCTACCCGTTCGGGATCAAGCAGGGCGTCGTCCCCGAGGCCCACTCGGGCGTACTCGGCGAGGGGGAGCTGCTCATCTTCCACTCGGACGGACTCACCGAAGCCCGCAACGCGGCCGGCGAGGAGTTCGGAGACGCGCGGGTCGCAGCGCTTCTCCTCCGGATGGCCGGCGCGTCGGCGACCGCCGTCGCGGAAGTCCTCTCGGCGTCGCTCCTCTCGTTCCTCGGCCGGACCGCGCCAGACGACGACGTCTCGGTGGCGGTGGTCCGCCGGCTCGCCCTCAATCCCTGACCGACGGCCTCCCGACCTTCATCGTCGTGTTCCGGATCGTGGCGATGAACCCCGCGCCAAAGGCCTGCGATGGGGTCCAGACCCCGGGCTTCACCGACCCGGCCAAGACCTCGCGGAGGGCCGCCACGGCGGTCTCGGCCGTCAGCGCGTAGCCCTCCAGCGTCTCGACGATCCCTTCCACCGCGCGGTCTCCCTTCTCGACCCGGCCCCAGAGGAGCGACCGTTCCCGCTCGCGCTCCTCCGCAGTCGGGCCGGCCACCGTCTTGGCGATCCGCCACTTCAGGAACGACTGTACGACGCCGAGGCCGAGGATCGGCGATAGGACGGCCGAGCGTTTTGCCGCGGCGATCGCGGAGGGCGAGAGCGCCATGTAAGTCTCGATGTCGAGAATGCCGGTCGATCGGAAGGCGGTTGAGAGGTCGCCCCAGGGGATCGTCATCGCGAGCCGGGATCCGCCGGGGAACGGGATCTCTCGCGTCTTCCACCCCACCGGCACCGGGACCAGCTCGCCCCCGACCCGGGCGCGGCCCCCCTTGGGGATCCCTTCCAGCATCGTCTTCATCGTCCCGGCCGAGCTCCTGAAACCCTTGAACGCCAGCAGGAGCCTCGCGGCGCCGGGAAGCGCCTGGGCGAGCGAGGCCGCCAGGCAGTCGGACGGGACGACGTCGAACCCGACGCCGGGAAGGACCACGAGACCCGTGCGCACCGCTTCCTCTCCGCGAGCAAACAGCGACTCGAAGACGTCGATCTCCCCCGTGATGTCGAGGTACGCGGTCCCGGCGGCGAGGCAGGCGTCGAACGCCGCCCGGGACGTTGCCGAGAAGGGGCCCGCCGCGAGGACCAGCGCCCCGTATGGCTCGAGCTGCCGTACCAGCGCGGCGCGGTCGTCGAGGGCGAACGCTTT
>CALFNC010000229.1 GCA_937902605.1 uncultured Acidobacteriota bacterium
ACAGTCATCGCGTGGCATCGCCAAGGGAGGGGAGCGAGGAGGCGCTCGAGCCAGCGGACGGCGGGGAACGGCGAGACGGACCAGGCGGCCAGACCGACGCGGAAGCCGTCCCCGCGAAGGAAGTCGAGGTACTCGCCGGTCCTCCGGACGGCGATGTGCTGGGGAAACTGCTCGAGGAGGAAGTCGTGGGCCTTCATCCGCTCGACGAAGTGGAGGCGGTCTGGCGTGTAGATTCCGAGCCGGCCTCTCGGCTTCAGGATCCGACGGCACTCGGCCAGCATCGCCCGGAGCGTCGCGTCGTCGACGTGCTCCACCAGGTCGATCGCCGCCACGGCATCGACGGTCGTGTCGGTGATCGCCGAGAGGTCCGCCACGTCGGCCTCGAGCCAACGCACGTTTGAGATCCCACGGCGGAGGCGCTCGGCCTCGGCCATCGCGATGGCTTCGGGCGCCGCGTCGACCCCCACGACCTCGCGGCAATGCCGGGAGAGGAGGAACGAGACGTCGCCCCGGGCCGAACCGAGCTCGACCACGAGATCGGCCGGTCCCGGCGCCACGACGCGGAGGACGTCGCGATCCCGCTCGATGTATTTCCGTATTGGGTTTCGGAACCAGTGGTGCGGGTGGAGCCCCGCGTAGTACGCCGCGTCATAGAGATCCCGCTCGAAGGTCACCCGCCGAGTTTACGGGTCACTAGAATCGGATGATGGTGTCCAGGAACGTCCCTGTCACGGTGATCGGCGGCGGTCTCGCGGGCGTCGAGTGCGCCTGGCAGCTGGCGAGGCGGGGCCATCGGGTCCGGCTCTTCGAGATGCGGCCGGTCCGGACCACCGACGCCCACTCCACCGACCGGCTCGCCGAGATGGTCTGCTCCAACTCCTTCCGCTCCGACAATCCGGCGAACGCGGTAGGGCTGCTCAAACGGGAGATGGAGCAAGTCGGGTCGCTCGTCGTCTCGGAGGCCCGCCGGGCTGCGGTCCCGGCCGGCGACGCGCTGGCGGTCGACCGGACGCTCTTCGCGGACGGCGTCACCGCGCGGATTGCCGCCCGTTCGGAGATCGAGCTGGTCCGGGCGGAGGTGGAGACCTTGCCCGACGCGGGAGAGGGGTTTGTCGTCGTCGCGACTGGACCGCTCACCTCGCCGTCCCTGGCGGAGTCGCTCCGGCGGGCGCTGGGCGACGAATACCTCTACTTCTACGACGCGGTCGCGCCGATCGTGGACGCCGCGTCGATCGACACCTCCCGCCTGTACGCCGCGAGCCGGTGGGGAAAGGGAGGTGGTGCGGACTATCTGAATATCCCGCTCACCCGGGCCGAATACGAGACGTTCGTGGCGGACCTCCTCTCGGGAGAGAAGGTGCCGCTCCACGACTTTGAGGACGCGGCGTACTTCGAGGGGTGCCTCCCGATCGAGGAGATGGCCGAGCGGGGGATCGACACGCTCCGGCACGGGCCGATGAAGCCATTTGGATTGCCCGACCCCCGGACGGGGCGCGAGCCCTACGCCGTCGTCCAGCTGCGGCAGGACGACCTGGCGAAGGACCACTTCAACATGGTCGGCTTCCAGACCAAGCTGCGGACAGGAGAGCAGCAAAGAATCCTCCGGACGCTCCAGGGCCTCGCCGATGCTCAGTTTGTCCGGTACGGCCTCCTTCACCGGAACACCTACATCAACGGCCCCGCGCACCTCGACCGGCTACTCGCGTGGAAGAAGGACCCACGCATTTCCTTCGCCGGGCAGATCACGGGGGTGGAGGGGTATCTCGAATCGGCGGCGACGGGACTTCTGGTGGGGGTCACCCTCGCCCAGCGGATCGAGGGACGAGAACCGGTCCCGGTCCCCTTCTCGACCGCGATCGGGGCGCTGACCCGCCATGTGTCGGAGCACTCCGAGCGGGACTATTCCCCGATGAACGTGACGTTCGGCCTCTTCGACGAGGCCGATGTCCCGCCGATCCGCGACCGGGCAAGGCGGCGGGAGGAGATCTGCCGGCGCGCGCTCGCCGCAATTGCGGAGTGGAGCCGGCTTGCCCTCGGCGACCGGTATGAGAGCCGGGATTTGGACGCGGATGGGACGGGAGGCTAGCGGAGTGCTCGTCGACGACCTCATGGCGTTCGACCGAAATCTCCGCGATGAACGGGGCGTCTCCCCGCACACACGCCGTTCCTACCTCCACGATCTCAGCCGGTTTATCGACTTCCTTTCGGGGACCTTCCTCTCGAAGGAGGTCGGCTCGATCGCTGCCGGCGAGGTGGACGCGCTCGCAATCCGGTCGTTCCTCGCCCACTTGCGGAAGGAGGGGCTCGCGAAGAGCTCGATCGGCCGGCACCTCTCCGCGCTTCGGACCTTTTTCACCTTCCTGATGCGGGAAGGGCGCGCCGAGGCGAACCCGGCTCGCGCCGTCACGAGTCCTCGCCCGGACGCCACGCTCCCGAGGACCCTCTCGGTGGAGGAAGCGAGCGCGGTTGTGGAGGCGCCCGACCCCGACGCGGCCCTGGGAGTCCGGGACCGTGCGCTTCTGGAGCTCCTCTACGCTACCGGCCTTCGCGTTTCGGAGCTCGTCGGACTCGACGTCGCCGACGTCGATGTCGTCTCGAGACAGCTGCGGACGATCGGAAAAGGGCGAAAGGAACGCGTCGTCCCATTCGGCCAGAAGGCGGCAGCGGCGATCCGAACGTACCTTCCCGTCCGGGACACGCTCCGGCCGGTCGTAGGAGCCCGTGACCGCGAGCCGCTCTTCGTAAACTCACGGGGAGCCCGTCTGACCGACCGGAGCGTCCGGAGGATCCTCGACCGGGCACTCTTCTCCGCCGAGGTGGAGCGCCACGCCTCGCCGCACGCGCTCCGCCACTCGTTCGCCACGCACCTGCTCGCGGCCGGCGCCGACCTCCGGACGATCCAGGAGCTGCTCGGCCACGCGTCGTTGTCGACCACGCAGAAGTACACGCATCTCGACGTCGAGCGCCTCATCGAGGTCTACCGGAAGAGTCACCCGAAAGCGAAACCCTCGGAGTGACGACCGGCCGACCCTACCGATTCCCGGCACAATTCGAAATCCCTGTTACAGGCCACTAAACTCCCTGCGTGAGCCAATATGACTTTCGGCATACCACGATCCTCTCCGTCCGGCGGGACGACGTCGTCGCCCTGGGGGGCGATGGTCAGGTGACGCTCGGAACCACGGTCTTGAAGCACGGGGCGTCGAAGATCCGGCGGCTCCTCGATGGCAAGGTCCTGGCCGGCTTCGCGGGATCCACCGCCGATGCGATGACCCTCTTCACCCGTTTCGAACGGAAGCTGGAAGAGTTTCACGGACAGCTCGAGCGGGCGGCAGTCGAGCTGGCCACCGACTGGAGGACCGAGAAGACCCTCCGGTCCCTCGAGGCGCTCCTCGTCGTGGCCGACCGGGACCACTCGCTCCTCCTCTCGGGGACGGGGGACGTCATCGCGCCGGACGACGGGATTCTGGCGGTCGGCTCCGGAGGCCCTTATGCGATGGCGGCCGCCCGGGCGCTTCTTCATCACACGGCGCTCCCGGCCGACGCGATCGTCCGCGAGGCGCTGAAGATCGCTGCCGGAATCGACATCTACACCAACGATTCGATCCGGGTGGAGACCCTGTCATGAGCGTCGCAACCTCCCTTCCCGCGGGGCCGCGGGAGCACCGCTTGGCGGACCTCTCGCCGCGGAAGATCGTCGCCGAGCTGGACCGACACGTCGTCGGGCAGGGTCGAGCGAAGCGGGCCGTCGCCATCGCGCTCCGCGACCGCTGGCGGCGGCAGCGCCTCCCCCGGGAGCTGGCCCGTGAGATCACCCCGAAAAACATCCTGATGATCGGCCCGACCGGCGTCGGCAAGACCGAGATCGCGCGCCGGCTGGCGCGTCTCACCGACGCCCCGTTCATCAAGGTGGAGGCTTCGAAGTTCACCGAGGTCGGCTACGTCGGGCGGGACGTCGACTCGATCGCCCGGGACCTGGTCGAAGCCGCGATCCGGCTCGTCAAGGAAGAGCGGCGCGCCCGCGTGATGGACCGGGCTGCGACAGCGGCCGAGGAGAAGCTCGTCGACCTCCTGTTGAAGGCGACTGCCCTCGACCCGGTCACCGGAACGGCTGGCGTCGCGGAGGGGCGTGACCGAATCCGGCGGGACCTTCGGGAGGGACGCTACGAGACGCGGGAGGTCGAGCTCGAGATCACCGACGACCGGACGCCGCAGATCTCGGTGATGACGCCGCAGGGGGTCGAGGAGATGGGAATCGACCTCCCCGGAATGCTCCCGGGCCTCTTTGGTGGCCCGAAAAAGAAGAAGGCCAAGCTCCCGGTCTCCGACGCGCGGCCGCTCCTCCTCGAGGCGGAGGCGGACGCGCTGACCAACGAGGCGACCGTCCCGCAGGAGGCCATCCGGCGCGTGGAGGAGACGGGCATCGTCTTCCTCGACGAGATCGACAAGATCGCCGGGCGGGAGGGCTCCCGCGGCGGACCGGACGTCTCTCGCGAGGGAGTCCAGCGCGACCTTCTGCCGCTCGTCGAGGGGACGACCGTGAAGACGAAGCATGGCCTGGTCCGGACCGATCACGTGCTCTTCGTGGCGGCCGGGGCGTTTCACGTCGCCCGGCCCTCGGACCTGATCCCGGAGCTTCAGGGGCGGTTCCCGATCCGTGTGGAGCTGGACGCGCTCAGCGAGGACGATTTGGTGAGGATCCTGACCGAGCCGGAGCATGCACTTCCGAAGCAGGCCGCCTCGCTCCTGTCAGCGGACGGGATCGACGTGGTTTTCGAACGGGAGGGACTGTCGGCCATCGCGGCCGCGGCGGCGGAGCTGAACCGGAACCTCGAGAACATCGGCGCCCGCCGGCTTCACACAATCCTCGAGAAGGTCCTCGAGGAGGTTTCGTTCGCCGGACCGGACGCTGCTGGGGCGCGGGTCGTCATCGATGCGGCGTATGTCGGGCGCGCCCTGTCGGACCTCGTGAAGAACCGCGACCTCTCGCGCTTCGTCCTGTGAGCCGTCGCGGCACCTTCCTGGTCCTGTGGGTGGCGGCCTTGACCGGGGCAGCCGGCTGCGGCCGGAAGCTTCCGCCCGAAGCGCCGCTGCAGGTCCTTCCCGCGAAGGTCGAGCCGGTCCGCCTCTCCCAGGAAGGGTCCGACGCCGTCCTCCGCTTTCCGTACCCGTCGAGGACATCGATCGGAACTGAGCTCGAGGGCCTGACGAAGGTGACGGTCTACCGTGAGCTGCTCCCGGCGCCCCA
>CALFNC010000230.1 GCA_937902605.1 uncultured Acidobacteriota bacterium
CCCGGCGATCCCCTCCCTCCCCGAAAACAATGCCCGGAGAGGGTTCTTCGAGCGTCATGAGGTCGAGAGCCTCATCCTTCGATTGCGGGAGCCGCTCTCGGACATGGCGCAGTTCGCATACGCCACCGGGTGGAGGCTAGGCGAGATCCGGGGCCTGCGCTGGGAATCCGTTGACCGCCGCGCCCGCGAAGTACGGCTCCCGGACTCAAAGAACGGCGAGGGGCGCGTCCTCCCCCTGGACGAGAACCTCGGGGCGCTTTTCGACCGACAGTGGACCCGCCGCGAATTCAAGAAGCCGGATGGCGGGTCCTCCCTCTCGGAGTTCGTGTTTCACTTCCGCGGGCGCCCGATGCCCGAGACGACGATCCGGCGGTGGTGGGTGGACGCGTGCACGAAGGCGGGACTACCGAAGAAACTCTTCCACGACTTTAGGCGTTCCGCCGTGCGCGACTTGATCAGGGGTGGCGTTCCTCAGACAGTTGCGATGAGCATCTCAGGCCACAAGACCGAGAGCATGTTCCGCCGCTACAACATCACGACGACGGCGGACAAGCTCGAAGCGCTGCGGCTCCGGCAGCGATACGTCGAGGCGCAGGGGGGAAATTCGAATGTTTCCGCTTTTCGACTCGCGAACACGGACACAACACGGACACCTGGGGGAATTGAAAATGCTAACTCGCGACGTTGCAATGAGTAAGGTATGGCCGGCAGGGGGTTCGACTCCCCCCGCCTCCACCATTACAAACCCACCGGACCCGCCAGCGCGTATGCGAAGGCGGATCAGTCATCAAGTGCCGGAACGAAATTCTTGCCGAGACCGAAAGCGTCGATAATCACTGTCGTGGGTCGCATGCTTCGCCTCGTAACCCTCTTCGCCCTGGGGCTTTCCACGGCGTCGCTCACGGCGCAACCGCTGACCGGAGGGCCCTCGGCCAGCTTCGTTCCGCCGGGCGGGACGTCGCTCGTGGTCCGCTCGCTCGACATCCAGGGGCGGGCGTTCCTCTCCGTCAACGACGTCCTCGCCGCCCTGGGTGGGTCGGTGCAGTTCGACGACTCGACCTTCTCATACGAGCTGAAGCTCAAGAGCCACTCAGCGGTCGTGGGCGTCGAAACGCCGATCGCCGTCGTGGACACGAGGCTCGTCTCCCTCTCCACGCCGGTCCACGGCGTGGGTTCGACCCTCTTCGCTGACCCAGATTTCTTCCAGAAAGTCGTGGGACCCATGGCCGGGACCTCGTTCGTCTGGGAGCGGTCTTCGCGTCTCCTCTCCGCGAGGAAAGCCGATCTCCCAGAGGTCGTTGTCGAAGCGACCCTCGCCGACTTCGAGGCGACGACCAAGATCGTCCTCCGTCTCACGGAGGTCCCCGCCTTTCGGGTCGAAAAGGGCGAAGAAACCCTCGTCATCCGCTTCCCGGCTGCGCGGCTGACGGCCTCGCCGCCAGAGATGGCCTTTGACGACCCGAGGGTCGCCCGCCTCGCGGTACGGGGAAGCGAGGTGTACGTCTCCCTCCGGGAACGGAACCTCTCGACGAACGTCTACGCGCTCCAGACCCCTCCTCGGATCGTCGTGGACGTCACAAAGGTCGCGGCGACGTCCGGACGGAGCCCAGGCGCCGCGCCGCCGCCGTCCGCGCCCGCGAAACCGCAGCCGAAGACGATCGTCCTCGACCCCGGGCATGGCGGGACGGAAGAGGGGGCGAAAGGTCCCGGCGGCGCCATGGAGAAGGACGCCACGCTCGCCCTCGTGAAGTCGATACGGGAGACGCTGTTCCGGAACGGCTACCGTGTCGTCACCACACGTGAAACCGACACGACCGTCGGCCTCGACGAACGGCCGGCGCTCGCGAACGCGGCGAAGCCGGACCTCTTCCTGTCGATCCACTGCAACGCCTCGCGCTCGCCCTCGGCGCACGGCACCGAGGTCTACTACCTCTCGCTCGACGCTTCGGACCGCGCGGCCGCCGCCCTCGCCGAGAAGGAGAACCGGACCGAGCGGTCGGCCACCCCGACGGCGGACCGGAACGCAGCGCTGCGGGACCTCGACCTGATCCTCTGGGACCTCGCGCAGAACCAACACCTCTCCGCCTCGGCCCGCCTGGCCGAGATCATCCAGGCCGACTTCAACCGTCTTCTCGGCGTCACGACCCGCGGCGTGAAGCAGGCACCGTTTAGGGTCCTGATCGGCGCCAACGTCCCGGCTGTCCTCGTTGAGGTGGCCTTCATCACGAACCCCGAAGAGGAGAAGAAGCTCGCATCGGAGGACTTCCGCCGACAGGTGGCCGAGACAGTCGTCGGGAGCCTCGCCACCTACTTTCGGAACGCCGACGGCGCGGCGCCCGTACCTCCGGTGAAAACGCGGTAGACGGAGTCGATGCCGCGCCGATTCGCGCTCCTGCTGCTCGCGCTCCTCGTCTCGCTGATCGGAGCCCTGTTCCTGGCGAGACATTTCCGCGGGAAGGGCCCCCCTGGGGAGAGCGTGGCGTCGCTTCCCACCCCCGCGCCGACTCCGGTGGTTCCCCCGACGCCGATCCCGGCCCGGCGCGTCGTCCTCTACTTCGAATCGGCGGTCGACGGACGCCTGCACCCGGAGTCGCGGGACCTCCCGGTCATGGCGGACGACATCGCGTTGCTTCGCGCGGTGAGCGCCGCCGTCCTGGACGGTCCTAAGACGCCAGGGCTCCTGAGCCCGTTCCCCGAAGGCTGGCGGCTCCGAGCGGCCTTCCGACTCAAGGACGGGCTCGCCGTCCTCGACCTGGAGCCGCCTCAGGACAAGAAGGGCGACCGGCCGCCGGGCGCCCCCCCGGCACGATGGGAGACCGGGTCCCGCGAGGAGCTCCTGGCGGCCCAGTCCGTCATCATCTCCGCTGCGAAGAACATCGTGGGGCTGAGCCGCTTCGTCCTCCTCGTCGGGGGCGAGCCAGTCGAGACGCTGGGCGGGCACATCGACCTCACGCACCCGCTGTCACCCGACCTCACGGAGGTCGTGGACGAACCGCCCGCCGCGGCCCCGCCGCCTGCCTCGACGCCGTCGATCTCGCCGCCGCCTCAGGTCACGGGACGGACCCGGGCCGACTCCGTATGAGCGATTCCCGGCCGATCGGCCTCTTCGATTCGGGCGTGGGCGGCCTCACCGTTCTCGACGCGGTGGCGCGCCGCCTTCCTTCGGAGGACCTCCTCTACCTGGGAGACACGGCGCGGCTGCCGTATGGCACGAAGTCGCGCGAGACGGTCCGTCGATACGCGCTGAGAGCCGTCTCGCTCCTCCTCGAGCGTGACGTGAAGGCTCTGGTAGTGGCGTGCAACACGGCGACGGCCCTCGCCCTTGACGCGATTCGCGACCGGTCCCCGGTCCCGGTCCTCGGTGTCATCGAGCCGGGCGCCGAGGCGGCGGTAGAAGCCGCGCGGGAGACTGACCCCAAGCATGGTGCTGGCCTACCGGTCGCGATCCTCGCTACCGAAGCGACGGTCGCGTCCGATGCTTACGGCGCGGCGATCCGGTGCCTCGACCCCGGCCGCCGCGTTCTCCACGTGGCATGTCCCCTGTTCGTCCCGCTGGCCGAGGAGGGGTGGACCGGGAACGAGGTGGCCCGGGCCGTGGCGGCCATTTACCTGGAGCCGGTGGCGGTCTCCGGCGCCAAGGTCGTCGTCCTCGGGTGCACCCACTATCCCCTCCTGAAGGCGACGATCACGGCCGCCCTCCCGCCCGGTACCCGCCTCATCGATTCTGCGGACTCGACGGCCCGCGCCCTGGTCGCTCTCCTGTCCCCGATTTCCCGGAAGGACGCCTCAGGCCGGGGAGAGACCCATCTCCTGGTGACTGACGCGTCCGATCGACTCCGCCGGGTGGCCGCGCGGTTCCTCGGAAGGGAAGCGGCGGCTCTCGAGCTGGTCGACCTTCCGTAAACTCCGCCTCATGAAAGCCACTCAGATGCCGCATCGAGCCGACGGCCGGAAGCCGCTAGACCTCCGGCCGGTTTCGATCGAGCTGGACGCGACCCCACACGCCGAAGGCTCGTGTCTCATTCGCCAGGGAGTCACCCGGGTCCTGATCGCGGCGACGGTCGAGGAGAAAACACCGCCATTTCTGCGGGATAGGGGCGAGGGATGGGTGACGGCCGAGTACGGCATGCTTCCGAGGGCCACCCACGAGCGAACACCGCGAGAGGCGGTCCGGGGCCGCCAATCCGGAAGGACGCTGGAGATCCAGCGCCTCATCGGCCGGGCCCTCCGCGGGGTCGTGGACCGAAAAGCGTTTCCGGACCTGACGATCACTCTCGACTGCGACGTCGTCGTCGCCGACGCCGGGACGCGCTGCGCGTCAGTGACCGGAGCGTTCGTGGCCCTCGCGCTCGCTCTGGAGCGCCTCTCGAAGGAGAAGAGAATCCGTGCAAGGCCGATCCGCGAGCTAGTAGCCGCCGTCTCGGTGGGCCTGCTCTCCGCGCCGTTGCCGCCGGCCAGGGCCATCGTCGCCCTTGACCTTGACTACTCCGAGGACTCCACGGCCGAGGTCGACCTGAACATCGTCGGCACGTCGTCGGGGCGGTTCGTCGAGGTCCAGGGGATCGCGGAAGGAAAACCGTTCGACGACGCGGATCTCGCCGCGATGATCGAGGCCGGTCGCAAGGGCCTGACGAAGCTCTTCCTGGTCCAGCGAGAGGTGTTGGAGGGGCGGGTTCCCGATGAGTGGCTCGACCGACGGTCCGTTCCGTGACGTCGTCGCGGAGGAGCCATTCTCAGTCATAATCCGCCTCCCTTGCCCCGTCGGAGGGTCTGTCACCAATGGACTCGATTCTGATTCGCGGCGCCCGCGAGCACAACCTCAAGAACATCTCGCTGTCGATCCCCCGGAACGCGCTCGTCGTCGTGACCGGGGTCTCCGGCTCGGGCAAGTCGTCGCTCGCGTTCGACACGCTCTTTGCGGAGGGTCAGAGGCGTTATGTCGAGTCATTGTCGACCTACGCCCGGCAGTTCCTGGAGCAGATGGAAAAGCCCGACGTCGACTCGATCGACGGCCTCTCACCGGCCATCTCGATCGAGCAGAAGACGACATCCAAGAACCCGCGGTCGACTGTGGGGACGGTCACCGAGATCCACGACTACCTCCGCCTCCTCTACTCCTCGATCGGCGTTCCCCACTGCCCAGAGTGCCGCCGCGAGATCAGTGCGCAGACGATCCAGCAGATGACGGACCGGATCCTGGCGATGCCGGAGGGGACCAGGTTCATGGTCATGGCGCCGTATGTTCGGGGGAAAAAGGGTGAGTACCGAAAGCAGATGGCGGAGATGGTCAAGCAGGGCTTCGTCCGCGCCCGGATCGACGGTGCCCTCATGGAGCTATCCGACGCGCCGGATCTCGACAAGCAGAAGAAGCACACGATCGAGGTCGTCGTGGACCGGCTGACAGTCCGCCGGGACGATGAGACGAGGCAGCGGCTGGCGGCCTCGCTCGAGACCGCCACGCGCGTCGCCGACGGGCTCGTCACCGTCTCGGCCCTGGGTCCGGACGGCCGGACGGCGGCCTCGGAAGAGACCCTCTCCACGAAGTGGTCCTGCCCGGACTGCGGGACCTCGCTCGCCGAGATCACCCCGCGCCTTTTCTCCTTCAACTCCCCTTATGGGGCGTGTCCCGGCTGCTCGGGCCTCGGCGTAGTGAAGAAGGTCGACCCGAACCGGCTCGTCCCGGACAGTACCCGCTCGATCGAAGGCGGCGCGCTCGCTCTCTTCCGCAAGGGGTCCTCCAGCTGGAGGCTCCGGCAGATCGAGCACCTGGCGAAGGTCCTGAAGTTCCCGCTCGACGTCCCGTGGAAGAAGCTCCCGCGCGAGGTCCGGGATCTGATCCTTTTCGGCTCCGGCGAGCGTGAGATCAAGTGGAAGTGGAAATCCCAGAAAGGCGAGTACAACTGGTCGTCATCGTACCGGGGTCTCGTCCCGATGCTGGAGGCGAAGTACCAGGAGCTCGAGAGCGACGACGCGCGGGCCGAGATCGAGGCCTTCATGTCCGCGACGCCGTGCGCCGCGTGTGACGGACGCCGGCTGAAGAAGGAGGCCCTCGCGGTGCGGATCGCCGGCCACTCGATCGACGAGCTGAACAGCTGGACGCTCGAGGAGTCGAAACGGTTCTTCGACGCCTACAAGCCGTCGCGCCGGGAACGGGAGATCGCCGGGAAGATCCTGAAGGAGATTGTCGACCGGCTGGGGTTTCTCAACGACGTCGGTATCGGGTACCTCTCGCTCGGCCGGGCGGCCGCGAGCCTTTCCGGCGGAGAGGCCCAGCGGATACGCCTCGCGACTCAGATCGGGTCGAAGTTGATAGGGGGGCTCTACGTCCTGGACGAGCCGTCGATTGGACTCCACCCCCGCGACAACCGGAAGCTGATCGAGACCCTGCTGTCGATGCGCGACCTGGGGAACACCGTCGTCGTCGTCGAGCACGACGAGGAGACGATCCGGTCGGCGGACCACGTCGTCGACCTCGGGCCGGGCGCCGGGGTTCACGGCGGCGAGATCGTGGGCGAGGGGACCGCCGACGAGCTGTGCGCGTTCGAACGGTCGCTGACGGGGAAGTACCTCTCGGGAGCACTCTCGGTGGCCGTCCCTCAGGAACGGAGGCGGCCCACGGGGAAGTGGATCACGATCTCGGGGGCCCGGGAGAACAACCTCAAGAAGATCACGTCCCGTTTCCCGATCGGGCTGTTCACGGCGGTGACGGGCGTCTCGGGCTCCGGGAAGTCGACGCTCGTCAACGAGATCCTGTTCAAGGCCGCCGCACGCGTCCTCCACGGGGCATCGGACCGGCCGGGTGCACACGAGTCGATCGAGGGGCTGGCCATCCTCGACAAGGTCATCGACATCGACCAGTCGCCGATCGGGCGGACGCCTCGGTCCAACCCGGCGACGTACACGGGGGTCTTCGGGCCGATCCGGGAGCTGCTGTCCCAGGTCCCGGAGGCGCGGATGCGGGGATACGGACCGGGCCGCTTTTCCTTCAACGTCAAGGGAGGCCGGTGCGAGGCGTGCGGCGGCGGCGGGCAGATCGCGATCGAGATGCACTTCCTGCCGGACGTCTACGTCGTCTGCGACGTCTGTGCCGGAAAGCGCTACAACCGAGAGACCCTGGAGGTGCGTTTCAAGGGCCTGAACGTGGCCGACATCCTCGGGCTGACGGCGGAACAGGCGAGGGATCTCTTCGCGGCGATCCCCCCGGTCCGTACCATCGCTGACACGCTGAATGAGGTGGGGCTCGGCTACATCCGGCTGGGGCAGCCGGCCACGACGCTCTCCGGAGGCG
>CALFNC010000231.1 GCA_937902605.1 uncultured Acidobacteriota bacterium
TGACGAGGGCGACGGCATGCCAGTAGATCATCTCGGCGTTGTCCGGGACGAGCGCTTCGGCGCCGGCGTAGGCCTTCAGCGCGCCAGCGTCGTCCTTCTTCTCCACCGCCAGGTCGCCGTCGTTCATCAGGTTGTAGGCGGTCTGGAGCTTGACGAGCCGGCGCAGCTCCGGAAGAGGCGCCAGGCTGTCGTCTACCCGGACGTCGTAGATCCGGTCGAGCCACGGTTTGCCGGTCGGCTTTCCGGAGACGACGATCAGCGCGGCTGACTGCTTTCCCCGGATGTCTCCGCCCGCCGCCTCGGCCGCCTCGAGGGCGGCGAGCATCCGCTCCGCCAGGCTGCCCTTCGCCGACTCGAACGCCTTCGCCATCGCCGGCCAGACCTTGTCGTTCCTCATCAGGTTGGCCTGGACCGAGTAGCCCGTTCCGACGTGATGGCCGGCAGCAATGATGCACTTCGCGCCGGTGTGGGCGGCGACGCGCCCCTCGGCGTCGATCATCGCCACCTGCCTCACCTCACGCCCCTCGTCGGCGGCCAAAAGGCCCTTGAGCGCGTCGGGGGCGCTCCGGCCGGCCCGCATCAGGTCGAGGCCCAGCTTTCCGTACGACGGGTCGACGAACGACTGGGTCGCCACGGCCCCGACACCGGCCTCAGCCCACGGGACGGAACTCCCGACCGAGAACCAGTGTGACTGGACGGCCACGCCCAGCTCCCCGGTGGCCAGGTCCCTGGCCACGATCGAGTAGGTGTGGACCGGACGCTTCGGGACGGACGGCGCCTCGCCGGCCGAGGCGGCCAGGGCGACCGCGGACGACAGAGCCACCATGAGGATCGCGGGAATCGTTGTGCGCGACATAGGCACCTCCCTGACGGAGGAAGTCTAGTCCGGCCCCACGGCCGCTGCCTGCCGATGTACGCTTCCCTACCAATGCCGCCCCGTAAGAAGCGCCCGGCTTCCCCGCCCACGGGTGAGCCCGGCGGCCTAGGCCGCTCGGAGCTCCTCCTCTACACGACCCCCGATCACGAGACGCGAATCGAGGTGCGGCTCGAGGACGATACCGTCTGGCTCAGCCAGCGGCAGATGGCAGAGCTGTTCCAAACCACCGTCCAGAACGTCAACCTCCACGCCCTCAACATCTTCGCCGAGGGGGAGCTGGAGCCGAATTCAGTTATCAAGGAATCCTTGATAGCTGCTGCCGACGGCAAGGCGTACCGGACGAAGCTCTACAACCTCGACGTCATCATCTCGATCGGCTACCGGGTGAAGAGTCACCGGGGCACCCAGTTCCGTATCTGGGCGACCCAACGCCTACGCGAGTACCTCGTGAAGGGCTTTACGCTGGACGACGAACGCCTCAAAGAGGTGCGGACCCTTCCCGGCGGGCGCGACTACTTCGACGAACTCATCGAGCGCATCCGCGACATCCGCTCGTCGGAGCGGCGCTTCTACCAGAAGGTCTGCGACATCTACGCGACATCGGTCGACTACGACCCCGGCCACGCCCTCACCGAGACCTTCTACGCCACGGTTCAGAACAAGCTCCACTGGGCCACCCACGGCCGGACGGCCGCCGAGGTCATCGTCGAGCGGGCCGACGCCACCAAGCCGAACATGGGCCTCACGACGTGGAAGGGCTCGCCCCTGGGCCCGATCCGGCGGGCCGACGTCGGCGTCGCGAAGAACTATCTGGCCGAGGACGAGCTACGGACCCTGAACCTCCTCGTCGATCAGTACCTCTCTTTCGCCGAGCTCCAGGCGCAGCGGCGGAAGCCCATGTCGATGGCTGACTGGGCGCGGAAGCTCGACGGCTTCCTGAAGCTGAACGAGCGCGAGATCCTCACCGACGCCGGCCGCATCTCCCATGAGCTGGCGCTCGAGAAGGCCGCCCACGAGTTCGAGAAGTACGACGCCGAGCGCCGGCGCCTGGAGGCTTCGGTGCCCTCCGACTTCGACAAGGCTGTCGATGGGATCAAGAAGCTGGGGAAACCGAGGAAGCCAAAGAGCGGCTAGTCCGCCCTACTCCCGCGAAATATAAGCGACGATCACGACCCGGTGCCGCGGCTCACCGCACCCGGTTGCCGGCTAGCTTTCTCAATCGCTCGAGAGCCGCCCTCGGGCTGAGGACCACAACCGGATGCGCCACTTCTCTTGGAAAGTGCTTCGCGTTTCCGGTGATGAGCGCCTCCGCGCGGGCCGCGAGAGCCACCTCGAGGAAAGGCTCGTCATCCGGGTCAGGCAGACGGGCCTGGAGCGGACCGGCAGCGATTGGCTCGCCCTCTATCTCCACGACGTGGAGGAAGGTCTCCACCAGGACCGGATCGAAACGGAACTTCGGCCGGAGAAGGACCTCCCGGTACTCGGCCAGGATGCGAGCATCATGGCAAACGGTGAGCGCCGCTCCGGCCACGAGCCGCACGAGAGCAGCAGCTGGACCGAACGGGCTGAGGAGACCGGACACGACGACGTTCGTGTCGAGGACGACCCTCAACGCGTCCGGCTCCTCTGGCTCCTCCGGACAGCCCGGATCTCAGCGTTGACTTCGGCGGGAGGGAGACCCTTTCGGAACGCCTGCGCGGATCGCTCCTGCATCGTCGTGACAGCCTGGACGGCTCGGGCACGCCGGACCGCCCCGAGCGTCTGCTCGAGGTCGGCCCCTTCCACGCTCGACAAGACGGCAATCGGACGGCCATTCGAAGTGACGACAAGCTCCTTTTCCTCGGCGAGAAGCTGCCAGACCCGGCCGGGCTGGCCCCTCAGGTCGCGGACCGTGACGAACTCCATGGCACCTCCGTCACCCAATAGTGTACACGATCGTCACGCGTCAGCTGCGAACCTTCATCGCCCGCCGCTCCGCGCCTCTGCCTTCGATGTTCGAGCGCGGCGAGTCCGGCCCTACTCCCGCGACACGTCGACGACGAACAGGTCGACCCCGTCGGCCTCGGTTAGCAACCGCGCGACGATGCCTGGCGCGAAGTGGCCGAGGAGCCCTTTCCGGGACGGCCGTCCGACGATCAGCACCCGGACTCCCTCCTGCCGGACGAACCGGAGGATCTCGCCCACGACGTCCTCCGACTCGCGAGAGACGACCATCGCCCCCAGCGTCATCGCGAGCTGGATGATCTCGGGGAACTTCCGGTGCTAGATCGGAAGAGCGTCGTGTAGGGAAAGAGTGTAGATCTCGGTGG
>CALFNC010000232.1 GCA_937902605.1 uncultured Acidobacteriota bacterium
CCGATCTGTATGGCTCGAGCTGCCGTACCAGCGCGGCGCGGTCGTCGAGGGCGAACGCTTTCCACGGGAGGCCGAGCTCCTTCGCGAGGGGTTCCACCGCCTCCCGCCGCCGGCCGGCAAGGGTGAGCGGGAGGCCCTCCCTCTTCGCCACCGCGGCGATCAGCCGGCCGGTGTACCCGTTGGCGCCGTAGAGGAGTGCGTCCATCGCGCCCCTACTTCGCCTTCACCTCGACCTTGTTCCGGATGACGAATGGAACCTCCACCCTTTCCCACGATAGGACGGCCACGGCCGAGTTCAACGTGAGGTCGCGGAACCGGTAGGAGAGCCACTCCTCCGGCGGGGACGGCCTCGGAGCGACCTTCACGCGGAGAGCGTCCCTGGCCTCCTTGTAGTCGAACGCCCCCCATTGTTTCGCCTCGCGGCTGAAGATCAGCGTCCACTCCTTCTCCCCCGGGATGGTGAAGAAGGCATACGTCCCCGCGGGGAGCGCCCGCTCCTCGAGCATGACGTCCTCGGTGAACGTGATCGTCGTGGCCTCGTTAGCCCCGGCGCGCCAGACCTGCCCGAACGGCACGAGCTCCCCCCAGATCTTTCGCCCCTTCACGCCGGGACGGTGGTAGGTAATGGTGACGTCGTTCACGCCGATCCGCTGCGTCAGGGACGCGTAGGGGCTCGGCTGAGGGGTCTTCTTCGGGGCAGCGGCTCCGCTCCCGGCGATCCCGGAGAGGGCGATCGCCCAGGCAGCGACGGCGAGCGGCTTGCAGAGTCGGTTCATCATGGGTGGTCTCCTTTCGTTAGCCCCAGAAGGCGACTGAGGACCGGGCGGGATGGGAAGAGGAACCTCAGGACGTCCCCGGCCCGTTCGCCCCGGGCCTCCTCATCATGCACCGCCCCATCGGCTTCGAGGTAGAGCATCCGGGGCGCTTTCCATCCCTTGACCCTCAGGGCATCCCGAAAGAGGCGGCCGAGCGGCCCCATGGCCGGGTGCCGATCCCACCGAACGGCCTCGGAGAGGCGGCGGATCACTGGCGCGAGTCCCCTTCCCGCCTCGACACCGAGGCGTCGCCGTCGACTCGGCCCGGCCGCTTCCGCTGGTTCCACCCCTTCTCCCGCTCGAAGAGGAAAGCCGCCCGGAGGAAATAGGACCAGGCGTGGAACGCAGCCACTGTGAATCCGGCGCGTCCGTCCAGGAACCCTCGCTTGAGGATGAAACAGCGAACGAACTCCATCATCGGGCGGGCCAGCAGCGAGCTGATCCGCGCGCGCATCCCCCGGTCAAACCGGTCCTCGGCGCCCAGGCGGGAGTAGCTGCTCACCTTCCGGATCGCCTCGGAGACGTTCCGGTACGGTGTGTGGAGCAAGTCCACCCCGAGGCGGCCGATCGGGCCGTCCACGACCAGCTGTTCATGGACCCGTCCCCCGATCGCGCGGAACCCCTTCGACCTCCTGCCAAGCCTCATCTTCACGTCGGGGTACCAGGTCCCGTGGCGGATCTCCCGCCCCATCAGACGGGAGAGCCGAGGCATCGAGAACCCGTCGAACTGCGCCCCCGATCGCTGAAGCGCCGTCTGGATCTCCTCCCGCAGCGCGTCGGAGACCCGCTCGTCGGCATCGATGAAGAGGACCCAGTCGTGAACCGGCTCCTGGAGCGCGCGGTTCCGCGACCCG
>CALFNC010000233.1 GCA_937902605.1 uncultured Acidobacteriota bacterium
GGGAGGGACGCAAGGATTTCCCCCGTCACGTCCGCGCCTGGCTGGTCCTGGAGGGAGAAGCCGACCACCCGCTCCCGTGGCAGCCGCTCGATCAGCCGCTCGATCAGCGGCTGTCCCCAGGGGTCATCCGCATTGATGACGCCCTTGCCGGACGGCTTCAGCAGGCTAAAGAGACGCACCTTCGCCTCGAAGTAGTCCGGGAGGTCGCGGTGGAAGTCGAGGTGGTCCCGCGTCAGGTTCAGGAAGAGGGCCACGTCGAATGCGCAGCCCGCCAGTCTCTCGAGCACGAGGGCGTGTGAGGAGCACTCCAGGACCGCTGCGGTCCCCCCGTCGCCGATGAGACCGGCCAGAAGGGGCTGCAGGTCGGTGGCCTCGGGCGTGGTCCTCGAGGCGATGAGCGCCCCTTTGTCGCCACCCGCCCCGCGATAGACCAGAGTTCCGAAGAGTCCGCTCCGCGGATGGACCGCCGAGAGGACCCGGTCGACGAGAAGCGCCGTCGTCGTCTTGCCGCTCGTCCCGGTGACCCCGACCATCACGAGGTGCGACGACGGGTCCCCGGCGAGGCGCGTGGCGAGCAGCCCCGCCATCCGCCGCGGGTCCTCGACCTCGAGATACGGGATGGTCAGCGGCGATGGCGCCGGAGCCGCCCCCAGCGCTGCCACCGCGCCCCGCGCCACCGCGTCCGCCAGGAACCCTCGTCCGTCGTGGGTCAGGCCCGGAAACGCGGCGAAGAGCGTCGCCGGCGCGGCCGCCCGGGAGTCGTGCGTCACGCGGACGACGTCCGGGTCGAGCGAGGGCCCTCGCCGCGAATGAGGCTGGTGCTCGATCAGCTCCGACAGCCTCACGGCTCGTCCTCGCTCTGGGTCCTCTGGGTCGGGGGCGTTTCGAGCGACAGGATGACGGAGCAGACGGTCCCCGGCTCCGCGGGGGTGCGGGGAAGCGGGCTCTGCGAGACGACGAATCCGCTCCCGGTCAGGCGCGCCCCAAGGCCTGCGCGCGCGAGGTTCCGGACCGCCTCCCGGCCGCTCATCCCGGCGAGGTCGGGGACCTCCCCGGCCACTTCCCGCGCCGATCCGCTCTCGTCTCCGTGCCCCCGATCCCGGAGGGACGCCGGGATGACCTGAGCGCCGAGGACCGGACCGATCGTCGCCTGCCGCAGCGAAGACAGGTCGGCGGTGAGGAACGCCGGGGTGACGCGGCCTGTGACGTCGTGCGCCGCCTCGCGGAGGATTCGGAGCGTCTCGGCGCCGAGGGCCGAGAAGGCGGGCGCGGCCACGTCCCCGCCGTAGATCTTCCCCTTGGGCTCGTCGATCACGACCGCGATCACGGCCCGGGGGGACTCGGCAGGAACGAACCCGATGAACGAGGCGATGAATCGGTCGTGGGAGTAGCCGCCGCCCGGAGCCGCCTTCTGCGCCGTCCCCGTCTTCCCCGCGACGGTGAAGCCGGGGATCGCCGACAACCGGCCCGTGCCGTTCTCCACGACCCGCGTCAGGTAGGAGCGGACGGTCGCGGCGGTCAGCTCCGAGATGACCCGCTTCCCGGCGGCCGGGGCCCGTTGCTCCACGCGGCCGTCGGCCCGCCGGATCGCCGAGACGAGGTGCGGGGCCGGCAGGACGCCGCCGCTGGCGATCGCCGCGTACGCCCGCGCCATCTGCAGGACGGTGACGCCGACCTCCTGGCCGAACGCCATCGTCGGTAGGGTCAGGGCGCTCCACGACGAGACGTCGCGCAGGAGCCCGATGCTCTCCCCTTCGAGGTCGAGGCCGCTCTTCTGTCCGAACCCGAACGAGCGGACGGTCCGGTAGTACGGAGCCTTCCCGAGGCCGAGCGCGACGTGGGCGATCCCGATGTTGGAGGAGTGGGCGATGACGTCCGCCAGAGGCAGGACTCCCCAGTGATTATTGCCGTGCTCGTGGATCGTCGTCGACCCGATCGTCAGGATTCCGCCCCCGCAGTCGATCAGGTCGTCCGGCCCAACGGTCCCAGCCTCGAGCGCCGCCGCGGCGGCGAAGATCTTGAATGTGGACCCGGGCTCGTAGAGGTCGGCGATCGGGTGGTTCCGGCGAGCTTCCGGGTCGGCGTCCGCGAAGCGGTTCGGGTCGAACCCGGGCGCGGAGGCGAGCGCGAGGACGGCGCCGTCCGACGGGTCGAGGACGACGATCGAGCCGCCGCGGGCATGCCACGTCGAGACCGCCTTCGCAAGCTCCTGCTCCGCCGCGTGCTGGATCGCGGCGTCCAACGTCAGGAGGAGGCTCTCGCCCTCGACCTCTTCCCCCATCTCGGTCCGCCAGCGCCCGCGACCCTGGGCAGCGTAGGACCGCTGGGCGGCGTCGCGGAGGAACGTGACGCGGGCGGGGCGCCCCCGGATCTCCCGGTCGTACCGGTACTCGAGACCGGCGAGCCCCTGGTTGTCCATCCCGACGTAGCCGAGGAGCGCCGCGGCGAGCGAACCCTGCGGGTACTTCCGCGTCGACTCCTGGAGCAGCCGGACCCCCGGGAGCGCTCGAGCGCGGATCTGCCGGGCCACTGCTGCCGGGACCCGCCGGGCGAGCCAGACGAAGTCGCGGTCGGCCTCGCCCAGCTTTTTCACCAGGTCGCGGGCCGGGATGCCGAGGATCGGTGCGAGCGCCTGGGCGATCGGCTCGGGCTGATCCAGCTCCGACGGAATCGCGAAGACCGAGTCGGCCGCCGCCGTCACGGCAAGGGGGCGGCCCTCCCGGTCGAGGATCGCGCCTCGCCGGGGCGGAAGCTCCACTGTCCGCTCCTGCTGGCGCCTGGCCCGCTTGACGAAGTCGTCCTTCCGGACCACCTGGAGGTCGACGAGCCGTGTGAAGAGGCCCACGATCCAGAGACCGGCCACCGTGATCAGGACGAGGGCCCTGCGGTGCGTGGAAGCGGGGGCGAGGCTCAGAAGCCTTCCTCCGTCGAGTCGGGCGCCGGCGGTCCGACGAGGTCCGGCTGGGCAGCCTTCGGCGCGGCCGGCCGCGCCGTCACAGGGCCGGTCGAGTCGCGGACGAGGACGACCTGGTCGGGCCGGGCCGGGAGGAGGCCGAGCGCGTCCCGCGCGATCTTTTCGATCCGGACGAGCGAGGATTCCTCGGCTCGGTCGATCAGCAGCTGGCGCCGCTTCGCGACGAGGCGTTCCCGCTGCTTCTCCAGGTTCCCGATCTGGTACCCGATCTCATAGGTCTGCAGGTTCGCCCAGACGACGGCGAAGAGGACCGCGAGAAGCGGCAGCGCCGCCGCCACGAACGCGAGAAGCTCCACCGTCCTCCGCCTATCTCGTTCACGGACCAGGTAGACGTTCGCGACGCGGCGGCGGACGGCGTACATCGATCTCCTATCGCTCCGGCGAAGGCGCCGGCAGGTCCTTCTCGAGCCGCTCCACCGCGCGCATCCGGGCCGAGCGGGACCGCGGGTTCTCTCGAAGCTCCGTGAGCGAAGGGCGGATCGGCTTGCGCGTCACCAGCGCCATCACGCGGCGGCGGGAGCAGACGCAGGTCGGGAAGGAGGGGGGGCAGGTACAGCTGGTGGTCTGGCGCACGAAGGTCTGCTTGACGATCCGGTCCTCGAGCGAGTGGTACGCCAGGACGGTCAGCCGCGCGCCGAGGGCGAGGCGGGCGATGGCGTCGTCCAGGAACCGCTCCAGGTCCGCCAGCTCGCGGTTGGTCGCGATCCGGAGCGCCTGGAACACGCGCGTGGCCGGGTCGATCCGCTCCTCCCGCCGCCGGCCCGTGACGGAGATCACTACGTCCCGGAGATGCGTCGTCGTCAGGATCGGTGCGGTGCGCCGGCTCGTCACGACCGCGCGGGCGATGCGTCCTGCCATCCGTTCCTCCCCGTATTCCCGGAAGATCCGGGCCAGCTCCTCTTGCCCGAGATTCGCCACGAGGTCCGCGGCGGTTTCGCCTCCGCGCCCCATCCGCATGTCGAGCGGCCCCTCGCGCCGGAACGAGAAGCCGCGGGCTGGGTCGTCCAGCTGCATCGAGGAGACGCCGAGGTCCGCCAGGATGCCGGCAACATCCCGCAGCCCGAGACGGCCCAAGTGTTCGGCGATCTCCTCGTGCCGACCCTCCACGGGGACGAAACGATTCCCAAAGCGCTCCAGACGCCGGCTGGCGAGGGCCAGTGCCTCCGGGTCGCGGTCGATCCCGACCACGCGGACCTCGTCCGAGGCGGCGAGAAGCGCTTCCGCGTGTCCTCCGAGACCGACCGTGGCATCCACATAAACTCCTCCCAGCTCGGGGCGCAGGATCGCGACCACCTCCCGGAGAAGAACGGGAACGTGGCCCGGTCGATCCATGGCCACTGGCTCCTAGACCAGATGACGCGAAAGGTCGTCGTAGTCCTCGTCGGTGATCGTCGCCGCCTTCAGCGACTTCAGGTGCTTCGCCCGGTCGACGAGCTTGAGGAAGTCGGTCTGACCGAGGACGAGCGCGTCACCGGCGATTCCCGATGTGTCGCGCAGGAGAGATGGAATCATGAGACGTCCCTGCGCATCCATCCGGCTCACCTGGCCGAACGTGTTGAATCGCTCCTGGAATTTCATCTTCGCCCGATTGACCGCGGGAAGCGCCGCCAGCTTCTCCTCGAAGACGTTCCAGATGGGCATCGGGTAGATCAGCACATCGAGGCCGGTGATGGAGGTAACGAAGAACTCCGACCCGTACGCCGACTCGATCGGCTCACGGAAGAGGACCGGGACCTTGAACCGGCCCTTCTCGTCCACGGTCGTCTCAGCGCTACCCCTAAGGCGTTCCATAATCTCTTCCCAAAAAGGACCATCGGAAACGGCGCGAGGACCGATCCAGTCCACGTTCAGCCGCCAATGACCACTTTTTTCCACTCGAAGTATCGAACCGGCCTTCCACACGAGTCAAGAAAAAACCTGGAGTCGTGCGGGTTTCTGCTACCCTCGCCGCGCCCGTGACCGAGTCCTCGAACGAGCCTCCTTCCGCCCGAACTCACGCTGTCGTTGCGCCCGTCCAGATCGACCCCGCCCGGATCCTCTTCGTCGACTCGGCTCGTTCTCTCGAGATCCTCCTGGCGGCGCTCGATGAAGCCGATGACGAGATTCCGCTCGACACCGAGGCCGACTCGTTCCACCACTACTTCGAGAAGGTCTGTCTCATCCAGGTCGCGGTGGGCACCCGCGCCTTCCTGGTCGACCCGCTCGTTCCGGAGCTCGATCTGTCGCCTCTTCTCGAGCGCCTCGGACGCCGCCTCCTCCTGCTGCACGGAGCCGACTACGACATCCGCCTCCTCCACCGCGGGCACGCCTTCGCGGCAGCGGCAATCTTCGACACGATGATCGCGGCGCAGCTCCTCGGCGAGAAGGAGATCGGGCTCGCCGCGCTTCTCGCGCGCCGGGTCGGCGTCGCGCTGGACAAGACGAACCAGCGGGACGACTGGAGCGCCCGTCCGCTCTCCCCCGCCCAGACCACCT